>DOWQ01000209.1 GCA_003519485.1 Streptomyces sp.
GTCGCGGAGATGGTGCCGCCGCCGCGCTTCCGGTCCGCCCGCTTCGAGACGTACATCCCCGACCCGGCGCGGCCGAGTCAGTCCGAGGCCGTACGGGTGCTGAGCGGCTTCGCGGCCGGGCTCGGCGGGGCGACCGCGACGGGCAGCGGCAGGCGGCGCTGGTTCGGCCGGAAGCCGGCCGCGCCGACGGGTCCGCGCGGTGTGTACCTCGACGGCGGGTACGGCGTCGGCAAGACCCATCTGCTCGCCTCCCTGTGGCATGCCACGCCGGCCGCGCCGGAGCTGAAGGCGTTCGGGACGTTCGTGGAGCTGACCAACCTGGTCGGCGCGCTCGGCTTCCAGCAGACCGTCCGCACCCTCGGCGGGCACCGGCTGCTGTGCATCGACGAATTCGAACTGGACGACCCGGGCGACACCGTGCTGGTGTCCACGCTGCTGGGCAAGCTGGTGGACGCCGGTGTTGCGCTCGCCGCTTCGTCGAACACGCTGCCGGGCAAGCTCGGCGAAGGCCGGTTCGCCTCCGCGGACTTCCTCCGCGAGATACAGGGGCTGTCCGCGCACTTCCGGCCGCTGCGGATCGACGGCGACGACTACCGCCACCGCGGGCTCCCCGAGGCGCCCGTGCCGTTCTCGGAGGACGAGGTCGCGGGGGCCGCGCGCCGGGCGGGGGACGCCTCCCTCGACGAGTTCCCCGCCCTGCTGGCCCACCTGTCCCGGGTCCACCCCAGCCGCTACGGCGCCCTTACGGACGGCCTCGGGGCCGTATGCCTGACCGGGGTGCTCCCGGTGCCGGACCAGTCGACGGCGCTGCGGCTCGTCGTCCTCGCGGACCGGCTGTACGACCGGGAGGTACCGGTGCTCGCCTCCGGGGTGCCGTTCGACCAGTTGTTCAGCGAGGAGATGCTGCGGGGCGGCTACCGGAAGAAGTACTTCCGGGCGATCTCCCGGCTCACCGCACTGGCCCGGGAGGCCCAACCGCTCGTACGGGTTTAGGCGATGGGGCGGCGCGGGCAGTTCCCGCGCGGCTCCGTGCGTGATACACACGCCGGGTCACATTCCTGTCCGCCAACAGGAGGTTGCCCCATGTCCACGACACGTCGCGAAGTGCTGGCCCGTACCGGTAAAGCCGGAGCCGCGATCGCCTTCGCAGGCAGTATCTCGGAGCTCTTCGCCGGCACCGCCGCCGCCCAAGGGCTCGGCCGGGACGGCTACGGCCCGCTCGTCGCCGACTCCGACGGGCTGCTCGACCTGCCCAAGGGATTCTCGTACAGCGTCCTGTCCCGCGAGGGCGACCCCATGCGCTCCGGCGAGGGCCCCGTGCCGAGCAACCACGACGGCATGGGCGCCTTCCCCGGGAGACACGGCCGGGTCCATCTGGTCCGCAATCACGAGAACCGGATGGACGCCGCGCTCGGTGTCCCGACCGTACCGGGGCTGACGTACGACCCGGCCGCCAAGGGCGGCTGCACGGCCCTGGAGACCGGCCACGGCCGGACCCACGGGGAGCGCGTCGCCATCGCCGGGACCTCGACGAACTGCGCGGGCGGCCCCACGCCCTGGCACACCTGGCTGACCTGCGAGGAGACGGAGTTCAAGGCCGGTGAGGAGGGCTACACCAAGGACCACGGCTTCATCTTCGAGGTCGACCCGTACGACCCGCGCCGCACCGGGGCCGTGCCGCTGACCGCGATGGGACGCTTCCAGCACGAGGCGATCGCGATCGACCCGAGGCACGGCACGGTCTACGAGACCGAGGACGCCTTCGACAAGCCGTTCGGGCTGTTCTACCGCTTCCACCCGGAGAAGCCGCTCGGCGGCCGGGGTTCCCTGCGCGCGGGGGGCGAGCTGGAGGCCATGCGGGTGCCGGGCGTGCCGGACCTGTCCGGCATCCAGGAGACGGGCGCGAGCTTCGACGGCGTCGAATGGGTGCCCGTACCGGACCCGTTGGCCAAGGAGACGCCGATCCGGTTCCAGGACTTCGGCGCCAAGGGCATCACGCACGCGCAGAAGCTGGAGGGCTGCTACTGGGGCGGCAACTGCGTCTACTTCGTCTCCAGCTTCGCGAAGAGCGACGAGGGCTCGGCGGCCGACCACTTCGGCCAGATCTGGCGGTACGACCCGAAGCGGCGGCGGCTGACGCTGGTGATCGTCTTCGGGCCGGACAGCGACATCCAGCTGCCGGGCGCGGAGCCGGACAACATCGCACTCGCCCCCAGCGGCGGCCTGATGGTCTGCGAGGACGGCGACGGCGCACAGCACGTCTACGGGCTGAGCAGGCGCGGCACGGTGTACCCGATGGCCAGGAACCGCCAGAACATCGGCACTCCGGAGAAGCCGTCCTGGGGTGAGTTCGCCGGCGCCGAGTTCTCCCCCGACGGCGGGACGATGTACGTCAATTGCTACAAGCCGGGCACGACCTTCGCGATCACCGGGCACTGGCGGCGCTGACCCGCACGATGTCACAGCAGCATGGAGCCCGGGCTACGGAGGCCCGGGCTCCGGGCTGTGCAGGCCACTGCGTTCCCGGGCCGCCGTATCCTGCGCGCCGTACTGCGCCCCGCACTGCGGGCACAGGTTGACCGGGGCCGCCGGCTCGTCCATCGGCCGGTCGTCCGCAGGGCACGGGCGTCTGCGCCGCCGGGAGCCCGGCGGCCGGCTCGGTACGGATCAGCCCGAGCAGGCCACGCGCTCGGCTTCCTGCCACGCGCAGACCGGGCAGAGGACCGCGCCGGGGTGGTCGGTGCCGTACTCGGTCGGCTCGCCGCACTGGACGCAGTCCGCGAACGGCGGGCCGGGGGCCGGGGCGGCACCGGACGGTTCGGCCGTCCGTGCGACCTGCGGCTGCGGGCCCGAGACCTGGTCCGGATCGGTGTCCGGGTAGCACTCGCTCGTACGGTCGTTCATGGGTTCGAGGCTACTCCGCCGGGCGCCCGCTGCCGAGCGGCTCCCGGCCGCGGGCCTGCGGCTTCCGGGCTTCCCCGGCTTCACCGGCGACCGCTGCCACCGGCGTCAGCCGGAAGTCTGCTTCACCGGCTGGGCCTCGCTCGGCCGGACGATCACGAAGCCGTCGCCCTCCAGCTTGAGCTGGACCGCCTCGCCCGAGCCGCCGCGGATCATCGAGCCGACGCTCTGCGAGCGGTGCAGGGAGGTGTGGAGCTGAGCGCTCCAGCCGACGACCGCGTCGGTGTCGACGAAGACGGGGGCCTGCGGGGAGACGGGGATGACGATCGGGTGGCCCTCGCAGATCACGCCGAGCTTGCCCCGGCCGCTGAAGACGCTGTTGAAGAGTCCCCCGCCGGTCATGCCGGCGCCCTTGACGACCTTTATGTCGTAGGTGAGGCCCGCGTCGAAGCACAGCACGTTGCGCCCGTTGACACTGAGCGTGTCGCCGGGGGCGAAGTCGACGATGAAGCAGTTGGCGGCATCCTGGGCGAACCACGCCTCGCCCTGGCCGCGGACGGCCATCAGCGCCAGCCCCTCGCCCGTGACGGCCCGCTTGAGGAAGTTCCCCACGCCCTGGCCCTGCTTCTCGAACCGGAGATTGCCACGGAAGGCGATCATCGATCCCTGCCGGGCGTAACACTCGCCGTTCACCACGTACTTGATCGATTTGGGGTTCTGCAGCACCATACCGGGCGCGTTGGCGGGCTGAACCATGTTCTCGGCGGCGAAGAGATCGCTGTGCATACCCGTATGCTCCCCCGGAATCATCCGGTCCGCCAAGACGCCACGGCCGGGGCCTCGGGCCGGTCCGGCAGACTGGACGAGTGACCAGCACCGACAGCAACGACAGCGCCGGCAACGGCCTCAGCGATACGTCCTCCGTCGCGGACGGCCCCTTCCGGCACCGCAGCACGGAGCGGGACGCCGCACCCCAGTTCGTACTGCCGCTGGTGGTCCGGATCGAGAAGGCCGCCCCGCCGGCCCGTACGGACGCCCTGGAGACGGCGGCACGCGCGGTGCTCGTCCTGCTGTCGGACGAACGGGCGGCGGAGCCGGACGGCGAGTGGTCCGAGGCCGTACGGAACTGGCAGGACGCCCGGATCCGCAAGGTCGTGCCGGGCGCGCGGCGCGGAGTGGCGGCGGGCGGAGGCGCTGCCGGGCATCACGGTCACCTCAGCGAGCGGGGCCGGGGGCACGGCCGGGGACGCGGGCGGGGGCGCGCATCCGGCCGCCGAGGTCCGGGTGTTCCCGCCGGTGCCGCTCGACGGCTGGCCGAAGGAGCTGGCCAAGCTCCAGGTGTCCGGTACGGAGCTGGACGACCCGGAGCCGCCGGCCGCCCCCGGCGGGGACCTGCCGGTCCTGTGGCTCAGCCCGGAGGTGGGCATGTCGGCGGGCAAGGCGATGGCACAGGCCGGGCACGGGGCCCAGCTGGCGTGGTGGGAACTCTCCGGGCCGGAGCGCTCGGCCTGGCGCGCGTCCGGCTTCGCGCTGTCCGTACGGACCGCGGACGCGGCCCGCTGGAAGGAACTCACCGCGAGCGGGCTGCCGGTGGTGCGCGACGCGGGCTTCACGGAGATCGCTCCCGGGAAGACTCTCGTGGTCGAGGGAGGCGATCGCTACTGCCCGCTCCCGCGACTGCGACGGCCGTAGGCGGGCCGCTTGTGCGTTCCGACGCACGAGGGGTGGGAGCGTGCGTGTTCCGGACCGTGGTGCGAGGCATGACTGCCGGCACTGTGACCCGGCTGGCACGGACCCCACCGATGAGGGAGCCGGGTCCCGGCCCGGCGCGCGCCCGCCCCGGCCGTCACAGCGGCACGGAGGGTTCCGCCTCATGAGCCCGGTGCAGCTGCTTCAGGAAGAGCGGGGCGTCCGGCAGGGGGACCGAGCCGATGCGGTGTACCGGGATGCCCGGAGTCCAGGAGTTCATGACGACCGCTCCGGCCAGCGAGGGCAGGTCGTCGAGGGAGATCTCCGCGGTGCGCTGGGGGACGCCGAGGTGTTCCAGTTGGCGGCGGACGATGCCCATCGTCGTGCCCGTCAGCATCTCGGCGGCAGGCCACACCACGCTGTCGCCGTCCCAGAAGGCCAGGTTCCAGATCGTGGCCTCGCTCAGCCGGCCCCGCCGGTCGACGAAGGCCGCATCGTCGAACCCCTGGTCGACGGCTTGACGGAGGTGATACGTCTTGGCCACCTCGCCGACATGTTTCACGGCCGGGAGTTCCCGTTCGTGCTCGACCGCCGCCAGGGACAGCGGGCCCTCGGGGCCGGTCGCCGCCGGTCCCGTACGGACCAGCAGCCCGGGCTCCACCTCAGGTCCGGCCACGGTGAACTCGCCCGCCGGGGAGTACACCGTGGCGATCAGCGAGAGGTCGGCCGGACCGGCCCGCAACGCCGTCCGCAGATGGCCACGGACCCGGTCGTCGGGCAGTGCCCGCCCGAACATCTCCAGGGAGGCGGACCGCAGCCGCTCCAGGTGGAGGTCGAGGCCTCGGACCCGGCCGTCCCGGACCTGCAGGGCGGTGAAGTGGGCGTAGCCCGCGAAGGCGAGCGGTGTCAGCTCCTCGGCGGTCGCCGCCAGGCCGTTACGTTGAACTACGAAAGACATCGTGCATCACTCCAGCATCAGCGGTAATCGGTCGGGCGCCGGTGCGGAATGCCCGCTCGGTGGGACGACGTTAAGGCTTGACATCGATGCGAAGGTCAAGACGCGAAGCTGGACACGACGGACGGGGCACCATGCTGATCGGGGAGTTGTCCCGGCGTACCGGGGTCAAGGCGCGGTTGCTGCGGTACTACGAGGCGCAGGGTCTCCTGGACGCCAGGCGCGAGCAGAACGGCTACCGGGACTACGACGAGGACGCGGTCGTCACCGTGCGGCAAGTGCGCGCCTTGCTGGACGCGGGCCTGTCCACCGAGGTGATCCGTTCGGTGCTGCCATGCGTCCGGGGTGAGGCGCAGGAGGCGCCGGAGTTCGACTGGTGCGCCGACCTGCGGGCCGTCCTCCAGGGGGAGATGACGGCCATGGACGAGCACATCGACGACCTCCGACGCACCCGCGGCACCCTCGCCGACTACTTGGCGCAGTCGCCCGCCGGTCCCACCCGTTGACGAGCACACCGCCCGGCGTCGCGATGCCGTAGAAGCCGGCCTCGCGCCATTCGGCCCGGCTGAGCACCTGCGTATCGACCTCGCCGAGCGGTGCGGCGAGCTGCTCGTGGCGGAAGCGGGTGTGCAGGCTCGCCCAGGTGCCGTACCGCTCGGGCGCACCCCGCCGGGCCACCCCGGCCCGGAGCTTCCGCACGATCCCGCTGAGCATCGTCCGACCGAGACCGGCCCACGCCGTCCGGGGCAGCAACGGGATTGAACGCAGCCGGTGCTCCGCACGTACAGATCCGTGACGCCATCGACCGGAGGTGCCGGCCGGGGGTGGCGGGGCCGCCGGCCGGGCCGCCCGGGCCGCACCCGGCCGACGTATCCCCGCCGGTCCGTACGGCGGTCGGAAGACCGGCCCGCACCTCGCGCCCCGGCGAGTGCGCCGCCCTGGCAGGAGAAACATTTGCGCCGCATCAACGGAACCATGCTCATCCTCGTGGCGATCGCCACGACCATCGGTGTTCTGATCTTTCCGATCTGGGCCTACGAGGACCGGTCCGGCACCGGCCTGGCGAATCTGGAGGCCGAGACGGTGCCGACCCAGTGGGGGCCGTTGTCGGCGACCGACCGGGACTTCCTCGTCAAGGTGCGGCTCGCCGGGCTCTGGGAGCTGCCGGCCGGCCAGCAGGCCATCGAGCGCGCCCCGACCCAGGCCATCCGGGATGCCGGTGACCATCTCGTCGTCGGCCACGCGGACCTGGACAAACGCTCCCGCGAGGCGGCCGCCCGGCTCGGCGTCGAGCTGCCGAACCAGCCGACCTCGCAACAGCAGGGCTGGCTGGAGGAGCTGACCGCCGCCGAGGGCATGACGTACCAGCGGAAGTTCGCCAACATCCTGCGGGTGGCGCACGGCAAGGTCTTCGGGCTCATCGGCGAGGTCCGGCACACCACCCGCAATACGCTGATCCGCGAGCTGGCCGACGCCGCCAACATCACCGTCCTGGACCACATCACCATGCTGGAGAACACCGGCCTCGTCGATTTCGACGCCATCGCCGCCGAGGAGGCGGGCGCGGCCACGGCCAGCCCGACCGGGCCACCGCCGCCGTCCTCGTCCGTGATCCCCTCGCCGGTGCCGGTCGAGCCCGGGCCGGATGCCGACGTGACGTCGCGGCCGTCCGCGCCGCCCGCCGGCGAGACACCCACGACCGCCCCGCCCGCC
>DOWQ01000199.1:0-2007 GCA_003519485.1 Streptomyces sp.
CCCCGCCGCTGGCCGGCCCCAGCGCCGGCCCCGGGGCCGGATCCCCGCAGCGGATCGTGATCGAGTCCGCAGGCGTCCGGGCTCCAGTGGTCAGGCGCGGCCTGGACGCGTACGGGGCCGTCGACCCGCCGCCGTACGCGACCCCGGACGTCGTCGGCTGGTACGGCGGCAGCGCCCGGCCCGGCGCGAGGGGCGTGGCCCTCTTCGTCGGCCACCTGGACACCGAGTCCGAACCGGCCGTCTTCCGCAGGCTGAGCGCGATCCGGGCCGGATCGCCGGTACGGGTCGTGCGCGGTGACGGCGAGGTCGCCGAGTTCACGGTGGAGTCGGTCGAGGTCTTCGGCCGGGAGCGGTTCGACGCCCGGCGGGTCTACGGCCAGCACCGGCCGGACCGCGCGGAGCTGCGTCTCCTCACCTGCGGCGGCCGCTACGACCCCGCGACCCGGTCGTACTCCGCGAACGTCGTGGTATCGGCCTACCTGACGGGGACGGGCCGGGCCTGACGCCCGTACCGGCTGACGCTCCGCCGCGGCTCGGGCTCGGGCCCGGCGTCCGTTCATCTCCGGGCCCCGGCTCGCGCCCGAGCTCCGCCACGGACCGGGACCCGGACCGGGCCGAGGCCGGACCGGGACCTCCGTGCGGATACGGCAAACGCCGCAACGCCCTCCCGCACCGGGAGCGCTGCCAGATCAGGCAGGGGTGTGCCAGGATGAATTCGACCGAATTGTCCCATGGGGGCCGAGGGCGGACCCCCGGAGAACGCAGTCAGGGGTAGTGGATGCACGGCGCGCACGGCAACCGGCTGAGGACGGGAGTGCTGGCGGTCGGGGCTTTGGTGGCCGGTGCCGTGCTGCTGCTCGCGGTCCTCCACTCCCCGCCCGGCGCCGACAGAAGGGCGGCGTACTCGCAGCAGCAGCCCGGGACCAAGGTGCCGTTCTGGGTCGACCCGGACGGGAACGCGGCACGGCAGGCAGACGCCCTCCGCGCGAAGGGCCGCGAGGACGACGCCGAACTCATCGAGCGGATCGCCGCCCAGCCGGTCGCCGAGTGGATCGGCGGCGAGCACCGGGAGCCGGAGGTCCGGAACCTCACCACGGCCGCGGCGGAGGCCGGACGCGAGGCGCTGCTCGTGCTCTACAACATCCCGCACCGCGACTGCGGGCAGTACTCCAAGGGCGGCGCGGCGAACGGCGCCGCGTACCGCCGCTGGCTCGCCGGGGTCGTCGAGGGCATCGGCGACCGGCCCGCAACCGTCGTCCTGGAGCCGGACGCACTGCCGCACATCGTGGACGGCTGCACGCCGCCGGAGTTCCACAAGGAGCGGTACGCCCTGCTGGCGGAGGCCGTGGACCGGCTGAAGGAACTGCCCGCGACCAAGGTGTACCTGGACGCGGGCAACCCGCGCTGGATCTCCGACCCCGGCCGTCTCGTCGAGCCGCTGAACCGGGCGGGTATCCGGCGGGCCGACGGTTTCGCCCTCAACATCTCCAACTACCAGACCACCGAGCGGAACACGGAGTACGGCAAGGAGCTGTCCCGGATGGTCGGCGGCAAGCCCTTCGTGATCGACACCAGCCGCAACGGCAACGGCCCGCTGCCCGGCCGTGACAACTCCGAGGGCTGGTGCAACCCGCCGGGCCGCGCTCTGGGAGAGCCGCCGACCACCCGGACCGGCGAGGAGCTGGTCGACGCCTACCTGTGGGTCAAGCGGCCGGGGGAGTCCGACGGCACCTGCAAGGGCGGGCCCAAGGCAGGCGAGTGGTGGGGGCGGTACGCGCTGGAGCTGGCCGCCAACGCCGGGGGCGGGAATCCGGTCGAATAGCCGTACGAGTGGGCCGGTCGGGCAGCCGTACGGGTGGGCCCGGTCAGCCGGCCGTGCGGCGTGCGGAGCGCAGTCGGGTCCTGATGTCGTCGAAATGGTCGCGGAGGGCGGCCTCGGCGCGGGCCGCGTCGCCGGAGCGGACCGCCTCTAGGATCTCCCGGTGCTGCCGCCAGACGGTGCGGGGG
>DOWQ01000199.1:2116-4125 GCA_003519485.1 Streptomyces sp.
CAGCAGGCTGTCCTCGCCGCGGTAGTGGCCGGCGACGGTGCGGAACGTCAGCCCCTCGATCATCGGGGCCATCGACATCGGCCCCACGTAGGTGCCGAAGCCGTGCCGGATCTCGACGATGCCCATGGCCTGGAGCGCCTTGAGGGCCTCGCGCACGGAGTTCCGGCTGACTCCCAGCAGCTCCATCAGCTCGGTCTCGGTCGGCAGCGGGGCCCCGGAGGGCAGCCGCCGGTCGATGATCAGCTTCTTGATCCGCTCCTGGATGCCGCTCGCCATGCCGCGACTGTGCATCCGAACCTCCGTTTTGGCCAGCGCTACGGCCCGGATATGACTCTGGGCCCTCCCGTCGGAACGAGAGAGCCCAGAGTGTCATGTGCGCCGCCAGGGACTCGAACCCCGGACCCGCTGATTAAGAGTCAGCTGCTCTAACCAACTGAGCTAGCGGCGCCTGCTGACCTGGTAGATCCTACCCGACCTCCGGGGGTGCTCCGCGTCGAGGAGCGGCCGACCGGGCGCTCAAACGGAAAATGGGACGCTAATCACGATTTCGGCCCGGCGCTCGCCCCGGCCCGTGCACCGGTGCTCGCCCGGCCCCGTGTACCGGNNGCTCGCCCGGTCCGTGCACCGGCGCTCGTCCCGCAGCTCCCCGGCGTACAGGACGAGCGCGGGACGGGCCGAGCCACGGAGGGAAGCCCTGGAACGCTTCGCTAAGATCATCTTGATTCGCCCTTGCAGGGCTGCAGCCCTGCAGCCCTTGCCGTCCCTGCCGAGGGCCCGCGCGAGGACGGCCGGCAACCGCGAGGCTGTCCGCGGCCGGCGGCTCACAGGGGCCGGACGGTGAGGATCTGCTGTGCGTGTCCGATGGGGCCGGTGACATCGTGCAGCACACTGCTGGTCACGCCCTGGCCGTCGGGGCCGAAGGTCACTGTGGTGTCGAGTCCGGTCCAGCGGCCTTCGGGCCGGCGGTGGAGATGGACGGTCAGGTCGACGTTGGGGAACATCCAGGCCGTGGGCGGCTGGCGTACGGCGATGCCGTTGGCGGTGTCGACGAGCGCGATGTAGGAAGCGAGCGGGCTGCTGACCTGCCCGGCGACGAGGTCGAGATGGCTGGAGAGCCACGCTGTCGTGCGGCCCGGCTGCGGCGGCGCGAGCGGGCGGACGTCCAAGGACGCGATGTACCCGCCGGGCCATACGGAGGTCAGCGGCCAGGGCGTGAGCGTCTCGGGAGCGGCGAGCTTGTCGGCCGCGCCGCCTGCGACGGCGGTGGTGTCGCAGGAGGCGAGGAGCCAAGCGCCGGCCCGTACGACGGGGCGGTCGGCGATGAGCGCGACGGCTTCGACCAGTTCGATGGTGCGGCCGGGCCGGATGGTCTCCACCCGGATCTCGCACTCGTCGAGGGGCAGGCGCCCGAGGATGTCGAAGCCGATCCGGGACAGAGCAAGGCGGCCGCCGTTCGGCTTCGCGGCCAGGTGGCGGTCGATGGCGTGGACCATCAGGCCGGCGAGCGGGCTGAAGTGCTGCTCGTCGGGGTCCCATGCACCGCCGGCGTGGGAGGTGGGCTTGTAGCGGTGCTCGTCGATGGGTGCGTAGTAGCTGTCGGTGTTCAACGGGTGCTTTCCTCTCGGGCCGGCGGATCCGGCACGGCGTGGTGACGCGGTTGTCGAGCAGGGGAACGTCAACGACGGTGCCGCCATACCCCTACTGTGCCCGGCCGGGGCTGATCGGTGCCTGTACCCGCGAGGCCGCGGATCCGGCCGGGGCGCCGACCTCCGTGCCCGGGGCGGGGGCGAGTTCCGGTCGGTGACCGGAACTCGCCCCGCCATGGGGGATATTGGTCTGGACATGACCAACGGGCGCCGCTAGTCTCGGGCTTGGTCTGGACCACAGCTGTGTTGAGCTCACTCACCCCGGGCTCGAGCGAAGCCGGGCCGCGCCGGCCGGGCCCGGGAATCCCCCACTCTTCTGGGAGCGAAGCATGCGCAAAAGGATCACCGCCACCCTGCTCGGCC
>DOWQ01000199.1:4187-4381 GCA_003519485.1 Streptomyces sp.
CAGAGCGTCGAGGGCCCGAAGGGCTTCCCGGCCGCCGGACCCGCCGACGGCCGGATCTGTTCCGGCGGCAACAGCCGGTTCGCCCAACTCGACGACCCGCGGGCCGGCCAGTGGCCCGCCACTCCGGTCAGGGCCGGTCAGGGCTACACCTTCAGTTGGCGGCTGACCGCCCGGCACGCCACGACGGACTTCCG
>DOWQ01000203.1:0-12402 GCA_003519485.1 Streptomyces sp.
GTAGAAGTCGACGTTCGGGTACAGCTTCCGCTCGGCGAAGTAGTCGTCGGCCAGCGCGGCCGCCTCCACCTCGCGCGCGATGTCGAGCAGCGGGTCGGTGATGTGCATGCGGTCCAGCAGGTCGTCGGCGGCGGCCTTCAGCACCTTGGCCCGCGGGTCGAAGTTGCGATAGACGCGGTGCCCGAAGCCCATCAGCTTCACGCCGGAGGCCTTGTCCTTCGCCATCCGGACGAAGTCGTCGACGGAGAAGTCGCCGTCGTGGATGTCCTGCAGCATCTCGATGACGGCCATGTTCGCGCCGCCGTGCTTGTGGCCCCACAGCGCCGCCACGCCGGCGGAGACCGACGCGTAGAGGTTCGCACCGCCGGAGGCCACCATCCGCACCGTCGACGTGGAGCAGTTCTGCTCGTGGTCGGCGTGCAGCACCAGGAACATGTTGAGCGCGTGCGAGGCCTCCTTCGTCGGCTCATACTCGCGGTACGGCTGCGTGAACATCATGTGGAGGAAGTTGTCCGCGTACGGCAGGTCGAACCTCGGGTGCACCACCACCTGGCCGAGGGACGCCTTGTAGGAGGCGGCCGCGATGGTGCGGATCTTCGACAGCAGCACGGCCGTCGCGCGGCGGAAGCTCGCCTCGTCGGCGATGTCGATCTCGGGCAGGTCGTACATCTGCAGCGCGTTGATCATCGCCGACAGGATCGCCATGGGGTGCGCGTCCGAGGGGAACCCGTCGAAGAGCTTGCGCATTTCGCGGTGCAGCGAGGAGTTCTCGGTGAGGAGGCTGCGGAAGTGCTCGCGCTCGGTCTCGTCGGGGAGCTCGCCGAAGATCAGCAGCTCGGCCACCTCGATGAAGGACGAGCGCTCCGCGAGGTCCTCGATGGGGATGCCGCGGTAACGCAGGATGCCCTGCTCACCGTCGATGAACGTGATCTCCGACTCGCACGAGCCGGTGTTGCCGAACCCGTCGTCCAGCGTGATCAGGCCGGTGTCGCGGCGCAGCCGCGAGATGTCGATCGCGCGCTCGCCCTCGGTCCCGGTGACCACCGGGAAGGTGTGGGACGTGCCGTCGACGATCAGTTCTACAGTGTCAGCCACGGTGACCTCCTCTTTCGCAGAAACCTAACCTGCCGCTCGGAGGACACCGCCCGCGCGTCCGGTTAAGCGCGTTGAACAGGGGCTTGCCCGACGCAACTGCGGTGCTATTGTGGCCGCGTGGCACGTCAGCTTCTCCTTGTCTGCCGCAGCGAGGCCCAGTCCTAGAGATACAAGCCGGCCTCCTCGCTGCGGTGACCTTCGTGCGCTGGCGCATGATCCCCAGAAGGAGAACCCCAATGACTCGCCCACAGCCCAAGCCCGTCCAGCAGCCGACGCCCATGCCGGTGCACCGGTACACGCCGTTCGTACCCGTCGACGTCCCCGACCGCACCTGGCCCACCAAGCGCATCGAGAAGGCGCCCCGCTGGCTGAGCACCGACCTGCGCGACGGCAACCAGGCCCTCATCGACCCGATGACCCCCAGCCGCAAGCGGACCATGTTCGAACTGCTGGTCTCGCTGGGCTACAAGGAGATCGAGGTCGGCTTCCCGTCCTCCGGGCAGACCGACTTCGACTTCGTACGTTCCATCATCGACGAGGGCGCGATCCCCGAGGACGTGACGATCTCCGTCCTGACCCAGGCCCGCGAGGAACTGATCGAGCGCACGGTCGAGTCGCTGCGCGGCGTGCACCGGGCGACCGTGCACCTGTACAACGCGACCGCGCCGGTCTTCCGCCGCGTGGTCTTCCGCGGCAGCCGCGACCAGGTCAAGCAGATCGCCGTCGACGGCACCCGGCTGGTCATGGAGTACGCCGACAAGATCCTGGGCGACGAGACGGCCTTCGGCTACCAGTACAGCCCCGAGATCTTCACCGACACCGAGCTGGACTTCGCCCTGGAGGTCTGCGAGGGCGTCATGGACGTCTGGCAGCCCGAGGCGGGCCGCGAGATCATCCTCAACCTGCCCGCCACGGTCGAGCGCTCCACCCCGAGCACGCACGCCGACCGTTTCGAGTGGATGTCCCGGCAGCTGTCCCGCCGCGAGTACGTCTGCCTGTCCGCCCACCCGCACAACGACCGCGGTACGGCCGTGGCCGCCGCCGAGCTGGCCGTCATGGCCGGTGCGGACCGCGTCGAGGGCTGCCTGTTCGGGCAGGGCGAGCGCACCGGCAACGTCGATCTGGTCACGCTGGGCATGAACCTGTTCTCGCAGGGCGTCGACCCGTCGATCGACTTCTCGCAGATCGACGAGATCCGCCGCACCGCGGAGTACTGCAACCAGATGGAGATCCCCCCGCGCCACCCGTACGCGGGCGACCTGGTCTACACGTCCTTCTCCGGCTCCCACCAGGACGCCATCAAGAAGGGCTTCGACGCCATGGAGGCCGAGGCGGCGGCGCAGTCGAAGACCGTCGACGAGATCGAGTGGGCGGTGCCGTACCTGCCGATCGACCCCAAGGACGTCGGCCGGTCCTACGAGGCCGTCATCCGGGTCAACTCGCAGTCCGGCAAGGGCGGCATCGCGTACGTCCTGAAGAACGACCACGCGCTGGACCTGCCGCGCCGGATGCAGATCGAGTTCTCGAAGATCATCCAGGCGAAGACGGACGCCGACGGCGGCGAGATCACCCCGGCCGAGATCTGGTCCGCCTTCCAGGACGAGTACCTGCCCACCGACGGGAACTCCTGGGGCCGGATCGAGCTGCGCTCCGCCCAGACGTCGACCACCGGCGAGGGCGGCGACGCGCTGACCGTCGAGGCCGCCGTCGACGGCCGGGACACGGTGCTGACCGGTAGCGGCAACGGCCCCATCGCGGCCTTCATCGACGCGCTGGCGTCGATCGGGGTGGACGCCCGGGTGCTGGACTACGCCGAGCACGCGCAGAGCGAGGGCGCCACCGCCCAGGCCGCCGCCTACGTCGAGTGCGCGGTGGACGGCAAGGTCCTGTGGGGCGTCGGCATGGACGCGAACACCGTCCGCGCCTCCCTGAAGGCCGTCGTCTCCGCCGTGAACCGGGCCGCCCGCGCGGCCTGACCCGGCCGGTTCGCCGCCCGTTCCGGCACGCGGCGCCGCCCGTTCGGGCACACCAAGCCGTCCCTTCCGGCACGTTGGCGCCGCCCGTCCGGTACGGAGCCCCTTCCGGTACGCCGCGCCGTCCGGGTCGCGCCGCCCACGAGCCGTCCCGCCGCACCCCAGGCCGGGGAGCGGCGGGACGGCTCTTTTTCCGCCGGATTCCGGACGCCGGAATCCGGCCCTTCGGAAGCGCTGCGCCGCAGGCCGGACGGCCTGTACGCAAACGGAATGACCGCCCCCGGCCGGCTCGGGACGGCTCCGGACCGGTCATCCTCCGCACAGGGTGCTGACGCCGCATCGCAGGTGTGGTTAACATCACGTGCACGTGGCACTGTTGCCGGGCCGTTACGACCGGGCGGCGAACCGTGCCGGAGTGTGCAGGGCCGAGCCGCCGGAGGTGCGCGAAGATGCGCGTTTGGGGAGTGTGCACCACCTGGCACACGGTCGGCGACGGCGAGTTCTTCTGTCCCGGCTGCGGAGGCGACCGGAACTACCGCCGCCGCACCGGCCGCCGCAGGCTCACCGTCCTCGGAGTGCCGGTCCTCGCCCGGGGGGACGCGGGCCCGGTGGTCGTGTGCTCGTCCTGCCACGGCCGTTTCGGCACGGACGTGCTCGACCACCCCACCACCACCCGCTTCTCCGCGATGCTCCGGGACGCCGTGCACACCGTGGCCCTCGCCGTCCTCGCGGCGGGCGGCGCCGAGGCCCGCCCGACCCGTGAGGCCGCCGTCTGCGCCGTGCGCGCCGCGGGCTTCACCGACTGCACCGAGCGCCAGCTGCTCTCCCTCGTCGAGGCATTGGCGGCCGACACCGGCCGGCTCCCCGGCTGGGCCGAGGACTTCCACGAGCACAGCGGCACGGCGCTGACGATAGAGCTGCACGAGGCACTCGGGCCGCTGGCCCCGCACCTCGCCCCCGCGGGGCGCGAGGGCATCCTCCTGAAGGGCGCCCGGATCGCCCTGGCGGACGGGCCGTACGGCCCCGCCGAGCGGGAGGCCCTGTCGGCGGTCGGCGCGGCGCTGTCGATCTGCCACGAGGACACCGAGCGGCTCCTCGCCGCCGCCGCCCGCACTCCTTCCTGACCGCGCCCCGGTGCGGATGCGGCGGGCCCGGCGTCCCCCGCCACCCGCGCGGTGCGGGAGAATGACGGCATGAGCCTGTTCCGCGACGACGGCATCGTGCTGCGCACCCAGAAGCTGGGTGAGGCGGACCGGATCATCACCCTGCTCACCCGCGGCCACGGCCGGGTGCGGGCGGTGGCGCGCGGGGTGCGCCGGACCAAGTCGAAGTTCGGGGCCCGGCTGGAGCCGTTCTTCCACGTCGACGTGCAGTTCTTCGCCCGCGGCAGCGAGCTGATCGGCCGCGGTCTGCCGCTGTGCACGCAGAGCGAGACCATAGCTCCGTACGGCGGCAGCATCGTCACGGACTACGACCGCTACACCGCGGGCACGGCGATGCTGGAGACCGCCGAGCGGTTCACCGACCACGAGGGCGAGCCGGCCGTGCAGCAGTACCTGCTGCTGGTGGGGGGACTGCGGACGCTCGCGAGCGGCGCGCACGAGCCGCGGCTGGTGCTCGACGCCTTCCTGCTCCGCTCGCTCGCCGTCAACGGCTACGCGCCCAGCTTCGACGCCTGCGCGAAATGCGGGCTGCCCGGCCCGAACCGGTTCTTCTCCGTCGCGGCGGGCGGTGTCGTGTGCGGGGACTGCCGGGCGCCGGGGAGCGTCCTGCCGTCCTCCGAGGCCCTGGTGCTGCTCGGCGCGCTGCTGACCGGCGACTGGGAGACGGTGGACGCGGCGGAGCCGAGGCACGTCAGAGAGGGCAACGGGCTCGTGGCAGCCTATCTGCACTGGCATCTGGAGCGCGGACTGCGTTCGCTCCGGTACGTAGAGAAATAGGAGACGTGGACCGCATGGCACGACGCGGGATTCTGGGCCGTACCCGCCGCGAGTACGAAAAGCCGGAGCCGCACCCCAGTGGTGCGCGCCCGCCGAGGATCCCCGGCGAGCTGGTGCCCAAACACGTGGCCGTCGTCATGGACGGCAACGGGCGCTGGGCGAAGGAGCGGGGGCTGCCGCGCACCGAGGGGCACAAGGTCGGCGAGGGCGTCGTCCTCGACGTGCTGAAGGGCTGCCTGGAGATGGGAGTCAAGAACCTCTCCCTGTACGCCTTCTCCACCGAGAACTGGAAGCGCTCGCCCGACGAGGTGCGCTTCCTGATGAACTTCAACCGGGACGTCATCCGCCGCCGCCGGGACGAGATGGACGCCCTGGGCATCCGCATCCGCTGGGCCGGCCGGATGCCGAAGCTGTGGAAGTCCGTGGTCCAGGAGCTCCAGGTGGCGGAGGAGCAGACCAAGGACAATGACGCGATGACGCTGTACTTCTGCGTCAACTACGGCGGCCGGGCCGAGATCGCGGACGCCGCCGCGGGGATCGCGGCGGACGTCAGGGCGGGTCGGCTCGACCCGTCGAAGGTGAACGAGAAGACCGTGGCGAAGTACCTCTACCACCCGGACATGCCCGATGTGGATCTCTTCGTCCGGCCGTCGGGGGAACAGCGCACCTCGAACTACCTGATATGGCAGAGCGCTTACGCCGAGATGGTCTTCCAGGACGTGCTGTGGCCGGACTTCGACCGGCGTGACCTGTGGCGCGCGTGCCTGGAGTACGCCCAGCGCGACCGCCGCTTCGGCGCGGCCCCGGCGGTGGGACAGGACGGTACGGAAGCGGCGGACGGGACCGACGAGGCGGACGGCGGCGCGAAGGGCCGGGCCACCACGGGCTGACGCCCGCACAGCTGTACGGCCGCGTGGCCGGCGGGCGCACTGCCCGCCCACCCGCGCGGTGCCCCGCACCGACTCACGCCCGCGGGCCGCCCCGGGCCGTACTGACAGGGGACGGGGATGACGGCGGCAGTCGGGCGAGGACGGGAGGGGACGGGGCCGCGGAGGCCCCGGCCCCGGCACCCGAACGACTCAGCCCCGTTCCTCCCGTTACCGCCCCCGGTCCCCCCGTACTCGCCCGTACCACCCCGGCCCCGGCCCCCCGGGCAGCGCGAAGGCCCTGTCCGTACGACCGTACGGACAGGGCCTTCGCCACGTGCGCCGCTCGTGAAGATTCGGGGGCGGCTTCCCGGGCGGCGCTCGCGTTCCCCGGCGCCGCCTCCGGTGCCGTGGTCAGGCCCCGGTCGTCCCCGCCTTCGTCCCCGTCCCCTTCTTCGCTGCTTCCGCCACTGCTTCCGCCGCCGCCGCGCAGTCGCCACAGGTACCGAAGATCTCGACCGTGTGGGCGACGTTCACGAAACCGTGGGCGTCGGCGATCTGGTGGGCCCACGTCTCGACGGCGGGGCCCTCCACCTCGACCGCCTTGCCGCACCTGCGGCACACCAGATGGTGGTGGTGGTCGTAGGTGCTGCACCGGCGGTACACGGACTCACCCTCGTCCGTGCGCAGCACGTCCACCTCGCCGGCGTCGGCGAGAGACTGCAGGGTGCGGTAGACGGTCGTCAGACCGACTGAGTCACCCCGGTGCTTGAGCATGTCGTGCAGCTCCTGCGCGCTGCGGAACTCCTCGACGTCGTCCAGGGCCGCTGCCACTGCCGCGCGCTGCCGGGTCGCCCGCCCCCGCACTGGGGCTGTGCTCATCCCGCTGCTTCCCGCGGTAGCCACCGTTGCCTCCTCTGCTCGCCCGTCCGCACATACGAGTGGCATTGTGCCAGCTCGTCCCGGCGGCTCCGGGCGCTACACCTTGACGTCGTCGGCCGTCGTCCGGCCGCCCGGCTCCTCCAGGGTGCACTGTTCGGGGCCGTCCGCCGCGCTCCCCGCCGCCCGGCGCGCACGCCGGCGCGCCAGCGGCGCGGCCACGGCCGCGAAGAGGAGGAAGACGGCGATGGCGAGCAGCACGATCGCCGCGCCGGACGGGGCGTCCACGTAATACGTCGTCGCGGTGCCGGTCAGCGACACCGCGACCCCGATGCCCATCGCGAGCGCCACGGTCGCGGAGAAGCCGCGGGTGACGCGCTGGGCGGCGGCGACCGGGATCACCATCATCGCGCTGACGAGCAGCAGGCCGACGATCCGCATGGCGACGGTGACGGTGAGGGCGGCGGTGACGGCGAGCAGCAGGTTCAGCAGCCGTACGGGCAGGCCGGTGACGCGGGCGAACTCCTCGTCCTGGCAGATCGCGAACAGCTGGCGGCGCAGCCCGATGGTGACCGCGACGACGAACGCGGCGAGCACGCAGATCGCCGTCACGTCCTCCGGGGCGACGGTGGTGATCGAGCCGAAGAGGTACGAGGTCAGGTTGGCCGTGGAGCCGCCCGGCGCCAGGTTGACGATCATGACGCCACCGGCCATGCCGCCGTAGAAGAGCATCGCGAGCGCGACGTCCCCGCTGGTCCTGCCGCGGGACCGGATCAGCTCCATGCCGACCGAGCCGAGCACGGCGACCAGGGTGGCCATCCACACCGGGCTGGTGTGCAGCAGGATGCCGAGGGCGACACCGGTCATCGCGACGTGGCCGATGCCGTCGCCCATGATCGCCTGGCGGCGTTGGACGAGGTAGACGCCGATGGCGGGTGCCGTGAGGCCTACGAGGACGGCGGCGAGCAGGGCCCGCTGCATGAAGGCGTAGTCGAGGATCTCCATCAGCTCAGCAACCCCGTCCGGATCGGTTCGGCGGCGGCACCGGCGTGCGGGTGCACGTGGTCGTGGCCGGGCAGCGCGTGCTGTCCCACGGCCTCGGGCGGCGGCCCGTCGTGGACGACGCAGCCGTCGCGCAGGACGACCGCGCGGTCGATCAGCGGCTCCAGCGGGCCCAGCTCGTGCAGCACGAGCAGGACGGCGACCCCGGCCGCGGCCTGCTCGCGCAGGGCGCCCGCGAGGACTTCCTGGCTCGCGAGGTCGACGCCGGCCATCGGCTCGTCCATGATCAGCAGATCGGGCTCGCCGGCCAGTGCGCGGGCGATCAGCACCCGCTGGTGCTGGCCGCCGGAGAGCGCGTTCACCGAGTCCTTGGCGCGGTCGGCCAGGCCGGCGAGCACCAGGGCCCGGTCGACGGCGGCCCGGTCGGCCTTCCGGAGCAGCCCCAGTTTCGTACGGGCCAGCCGACCGGAGGAGACGACCTCGCGTACGGTCGCGGGCACCCCGCTCGCGGCGGTGGTCCGCTGCGGCACGTAGCCGATGCGGGCCCAGTCGCGGAAGCGGTTCAGCGGGGTGCCGAACAGCTCGAGGGAGCCGCCGGAGAGCGGCACCTGGCCGACGACGGCGCGTACGGCGGTGGACTTGCCGGAGCCGTTCGCGCCGAGCAGGGCGACGACCTCGCCCTGTCCGACGCCGAGGTCGACACCGCGCAGCACGGGCCGCCCGCCGAGCGAGGCGGTCGCCCCGCGCAGGGAGACCACGGACGGCGCGGACGGGAACGGGGGTGCGTCTGCGGCCATGGTGGTCACCTCCGGCGTTGCGGAGCGGCTGGGCTGCTGGGGTATCACGCTCGGCTCCCGGGTCACTTCGCGCCCAGTGCCTTCTGCAGGGCGGCCAGGTTCGCCCGCATGATCTCGAGGTAGTCGTCGCCCGCCGACTTCTCGGTGATGCCCTCGATCGGGTCGAGCACATCGGTCCGCAGGCCGGCGTCGGCGGCCAGGGTCTTGGCGGTCCGGCCGCTGACGAGGGTCTCGAAGAAGACGGTGGAGACCTTCTCCTTCTCGGCGATCGCGTGCAGCTCCTTCATCCGGGCCGGGCTCGGCTCGGACTCCGGGTCGACGCCGCTGATGGCCTCCTGGTCCAGGCCGTAGCGCTCGGCGAGGTGGCCGAAGGCGGCGTGGGTGGTGATGAAGGTGTCGGTGGTGCGGCTCTCCAGGCCGTGCTCGAATTCCTGGTCGAGGGCCTCGAGCTTGCCGACGAGGGCCTTGGTGTTCTTCGCGTAGTCGGCGGCGTGGTCGGGGTCGGCCTTCTCCAGCTCCTTGCCGAGCCCCTCGGCGACCGCGGCGTACTTCACGGGGTCGAGCCAGATGTGGGGGTCGGTGCCGCTCTCGTGGCCGTGGCCGTCGTCCGCGGGGGGCTCCTCCTCGGCGTGGCCCTCTTCCGCGTGGCCTCCCTCGGCGTGGCCCTCTTCCGCGTGGCCCTTCTCGGCGTGCTCGTCGCCGTGTCCGCCGGTGCTCTCGCTCTCGGTCTCGTGGCCGGTGAGGGTCGCCGCGTCGACGGCGTTCTTCACGCCGGACTGCTCGACGGCCTCGTCCACGGCCGGCTGGAGGCCCTTGAGATAGAACATCATGTCGGCCTCCCCGAGCTTCGCGGTCTGCTGCGGGCCGATCTCCAGGTCGTGCGGCTCTACGCCGGGCTCGGTCAGCCCGGTGACGGAGACGTGTTCCCCGCCGATCTCCTTCGCGAGGTATTCCATCGGGTAGAAGGACGCCACCAGCTCGACCTTGCCGCCGGAGCCTGCGTCGGCCGTGCCGGTGGAGCAGCCGGCCAGCGCGACGAGGCCGAGGGCGGTGACCGCCGCCACGGACGAGGCGGTGCGTATTCGGGACGAAGAGTGACGACGTACGTTCATGACACTCATTTTCAACAAATCTGGAAACGATTGTCAACAAGGCCAGGTCGATCCGGTGCGCGAGGGGGCCGGTGGCGGGCCGGCCGCGTCTCGTGGTGGCTCGGTGACGGCCCGGTGGTGGCTCGGTGGTGACGAGTCCGGAGACCAATTGGTCCAGGAGGACTGCCCGCCGGTAGCCTGAGGCATTCGCTGATCGTCGTCGTAATGAAGAGAGCACCGTGGCCGCCGACAAGATCGACACCATCGTCAGCCTGAGCAAGCGCCGTGGCTTCGTCTACCCGTGCAGTGAGATCTACGGCGGCCAGCGTGCCGCCTGGGATTACGGGCCCCTCGGTGTGGAGCTGAAGGACAACATCAAGCGTCAATGGTGGCGTTCCATGGTCACCGCGCGCGAGGACGTGGTCGGCCTCGACTCGTCGGTGATCCTGGCCCCCGAGGTCTGGGAGGCCTCCGGTCACGTCGCCACCTTCTCCGACCCGCTGACCGAGTGCACGTCCTGCCACAAGCGGTACCGCGCGGACCACTTGGAGGAGGCGTACGAGGCCAAGCACGGCCGGCTCCCGGCGAACGGCCTCGCCGACATCAACTGCCCGCACTGCGGCAACAAGGGCGGCTTCACCGAGCCCAAGCAGTTCTCGGGCCTGCTCTCCACGCACCTCGGCCCGACGCAGGACTCCGGCTCGGTCACCTACCTCCGGCCCGAGACCGCGCAGGGCATTTTCACCAACTTCGCCACCGTGCAGCAGACCTCCCGGAAGAAGCCCCCGTTCGGCATCGCCCAGATGGGCAAGTCCTTCCGGAACGAGATCACGCCCGGCAACTTCATCTTCCGCACCCGCGAGTTCGAGCAGATGGAGATGGAGTTCTTCGTCAAGCCCGGCGAGGACGAGCAGTGGCACGAGTACTGGATGGAGCAGCGCTGGAACTGGTACCGGGACCTCGGTATCCAGGAGGCGAACATCCGCTGGTACGACCACCCGGCCGAGAAGCTCTCGCACTACTCGAAGCGCACCGCTGACATCGAGTACCGCTTCAACTTCGGCGGCAACGAGTTCTCCGAGCTGGAGGGTGTGGCCAACCGCACCGACTTCGACCTCACCGCGCACTCCAAGGCGTCCGGCCAGGACCTGTCGTTCTTCGACCAGGAGGCCGGCGAGCGCTGGACGCCGTACGTCATCGAGCCGGCGGCGGGCGTCAACCGTGCCATGCTCGCCTTCATGATCGACTCCTATGTCGAGGACGAGGCGCCGAACGCCAAGGGCAAGCTGGAGAAGCGCGTGGTCATGCGCCTCGACCCGCGGCTCGCCCCGGTCAAGGCCGCCGTGCTGCCGCTGTCCCGTAACCCGGAGCTGTCGCCGAAGGCCAAGGGCCTCGCCGCCGACCTGCGGAAGAACTGGAACATCGAGTTCGACGACGCGGGCGCCATCGGCCGCCGCTACCGCCGCCAGGACGAGATCGGCACGCCGTTCTGCGTCACCGTCGACTTCGACACTCTGGACGACAACGCGGTGACCGTCCGCGAGCGCGACACGATGAAGCAGGAGAGGGTCTCGCTGGACCAGATCCAGTCCTACCTCGGCGCGCGGCTGCTCGGCTGCTGACCGGTCGCCGGCGGCCGAACGGCCGTCAGCACGGCGGGAGGTACCGCCGCCCCCGGAAGAACACATCGGCGCCCCGGCGCCCGCGAAGGCGGGTACCGGGGCGCTTGCCGTTCTCCCGTTCCTGTTCCCGCTCCCGCTCGGCCGGGGGCGGCCCCGGGCGGCTGTCCGCGGGCCGGTCCGGCGGTGCGGGACAATGGGAGTGCCCCCGCCCGCGGGCGGCCCCAGGACCACCCACCACCGCCCGACCCCGACGCGACCGCCGTTCCGTACGCCGGGCCCGTGCCGAACCAAGGAAAGACCTCGATGACGCAGCTGCAGATCGGCCCGCACACCGTGCGGCCACCGGTGGTGCTCGCCCCCATGGCCGGGATCACCAACGCGCCGTTCCGCACCCTCTGCCGGGAGTCCAGCGGCGGCAAGGGGCTGTTCGTCAGCGAGATGATCACGACCCGGGCGCTCGTCGAGCGGGACGCCAAGACGATGCGGCTGATCCGCTTCGACGAGACGGAGCAGCCGCGCTCGATCCAGCTGTACGGGGTCGACCCGGCGACCGTCGGCAAGGCCGTCCGCATGATCGCGGACGAGGACCTGGCCGACCACATCGATCTGAACTTCGGCTGCCCGGTACCCAAGGTGACGCGCCGGGGCGGCGGCTCGGCGCTTCCGTACAAGCGGCCGCTGCTGCGCGCCATCCTGCGCGAGGCGGTCGCGGGCGCGGGCTCGCTGCCGGTGACCATGAAGATGCGCAAGGGCATCGACGACGACCACATCACCTATCTCGACGCGGGCCGGATCGCCGTGGAGGAGGGCATCACGGCGATCGCCCTGCACGGCCGGACGGCGGCCCAGCACTACGGCGGCGAGGCCGACTGGGACGCCATCGCGCGGCTCAAGGAGACGGTCCCGGAGATCCCCGTCCTCGGCAACGGCGACATCTGGTCGGCCGNNCGGGGCTGTCTGGGGCGCCCCTGGCTGTTCGGGGACCTGGTGGCGGCCTTCGAGGGCACGGGGGAGGTCGCCGCGCCCAGCTTCGGGGAGGTCGCGGCCGTCATGCGGCGCCATGCCGAGCTGCTGGGGGAGTGGCTGGCGGACGAGGCACGCGGTGTCATCGACTTCCGCAAGCACATCGCCTGGTAC
>DOWQ01000203.1:12414-12683 GCA_003519485.1 Streptomyces sp.
GCCGAGCTGGACGAGCTGCTGGCCGGGCTGGACCCGGACCAGTCGTGGCCGGCCGGCGCGGACGGCCCGCGCGGCCGCACCTCGGGCCGCAACCGTGTCGTGCTCCCGGAGGGCTGGCTGAAGGATCCGTACGACGACGCGGGCATCGGCGCCGACGCGGAGCTGGACACCTCCGGCGGCTGACGGCGGCTGACCGCGGTTGACGGTGACCGAGGGCGCCGCAATGGCGGCCGTTGAGGCGGCTACGGCGGCGGGGCCGGCGCGGTCAC
>DOWQ01000681.1 GCA_003519485.1 Streptomyces sp.
GGCCGGGGATCGCGCGCGGGACCGGTCCGCGGGGTGTCGGGGTGGGCCGCCGGGGCTGCTGACATCGGCACGCTGGCAACTCCTGGGGCGGGGAGGCGGGGCTACCCGTCCACACTTCCCGCCCGGAGGCGCCGCGCGCGCGGCGGGCTGCGACAGCCGCACCAGCCGAACCACCCGATCGGACGGCGGGAGCCTCCCGCTGTCAGATCCCGGCCGCCTCCGACAGGTCGGTCTTGAGCGTGGCCAGGACCGCGTCCGCCGTCGTGCGGGCGTCGGCGAGGCGGCCGGCCGACCCGACCGGGACGACGACCTCCAGATAGCACTTGAGCTTGGGCTCCGTGCCGCTCGGCCGGACGATCACCCGGGCCGACTCCACGCCGTCCCCCGCGAGCGTGTAGCGCAGGCCGTCGGTGGGCGGCAGCCGGTCGGTGCCGAGCGCCAGGTCCTCGGCGCCGGTCACGGCCAGCCCGGCGAGCTTGGCGGGCGGCTCGCCGCGCAGCCGCTTCATGGCCTCGGTGATCACCGACACGTCCTGGACGCGTACGGACAGCTGGTCGGTGGCGTGCAGCCCGTACTCCACCGCGAGGTCGTCGAGCAGATCGGCCAGGTCGCGGCCGGACTGCTTGAGCTCGGCGGCCAGCTCCGCGATGAGCAGGGCGGCGGTGATGCCGTCCTTGTCACGGACGCCGGCCGGGTCGGCGCAGTAGCCGAGCGCCTCCTCGTATGCGTAGCGCAGGCCGTCGGTGCGGGCCAGCCACTTGAAGCCGGTCAGCGTCTCCTCGTACGGGACGCCGGCCGCGCGGGCGATCCGGGAGAGCAGGGACGAGGAGACGATCGTCGTGGCGAAGGTGCCGGCCGCCCGCTTGTGCACCAGGTGGGTGGCGAGCAGCGCGCCGGTCTCGTCGCCGCGCAGCATCCGCCAGCCGGCCGGGGTGCCCGGGGCGGGGACGGCCACGGCGCAGCGGTCCGCGTCCGGGTCGTTGGCGATGACCAGGTCGGGGGCGGCGGCGCGGGCGGCGGCGAACGCCAGGTCCATGGCGCCCGGCTCCTCCGGGTTGGGGAAGGCCACCGTCGGGAACGCCGGGTCGGGCTCGCCCTGCTCGGGGACCACAACCGGGGCCGGGAAGCCGGCCCGTTCGAAGGCGGCGAGGAGCGTGTCGCGGCCGACGCCGTGCAGGGGCGTGTAGACGACCCGTACGTCGCGGGGCGAGCCGCCGGTGAGCACCGCGTCCGTACGGGCGAGGTACGCGTTGACGATCTCCTCGCCGAGGGTCTCCCAGCCCGACTCCGCGAGCTCCACGTCGGCCAGGCTCTTGACCGCCGCGATCTCCGCCGCGATGCCGGCGTCGGCCGGCGGCACGATCTGCGAGCCGTCGCCGAGGTAGACCTTGTAGCCGTTGTCCCGCGGCGGATTGTGGCTGGCGGTGACGGTGACGCCCGCGACCGCGCCGAGGTGGCGGACGGCGAAGGCCAGCACGGGCGTCGGCAGCGGGCGCGGCAGGAGTACGGCGTCCAGGCCGGCGCCGGTCATGACGGCGGCGGTGTCGCGGGCGAAGTCCGCACTCCGGTAGCGGGCGTCGTAGCCGATGACGACCGTCCCGGTCGTGTCCTGCCGCCGGAGGTACGCGGCGAGGCCGGCGGCGGCCCGGATCACGACCGCGCGGTTCATCCGCATCGGGCCGGCGCCGAGCTCGCCGCGCAGGCCCGCGGTGCCGAACTGCAGCATGCCGCCGAAGCGGTCGGCGAGCTCGGCGAGGGCGGCGTCCTGCCCGCCGGAGGGGGGCGTGGCTGTCGCGGAGTCGAGGAGCCCGGCCAGCTCCTCGCGGGTCTCCGGGTCGGGGTCCTCGGCCAGCCAGGCCCGCGCCTGGAGGATCAGCTCCGCTGTATCACTTGCCACGTGATGCTCCTGCTGTGTCGTCGGTGGGTCCGGGGCTCGCCGTTCGCTTGCGGTGGGCACGGACACATGTACGGGCCCCGGGGGCGCGGAGCCGGCGGCCCGGGCCACGGGGCGCCGGTTCTGCTCTACCTGTACCCGGTCGCGGACCGGATGCGTCGTGCGCGGCCGGATGCGACCCGGCCGCCGGTGTCCGGATGCGTCCGGGCTCGTACGACCGGGCTCGTACGTCCGGGCTCGTACTACCGGGTGCGTGCCTCCGGTGATCCGGGCCGTCCGCCGCCGCGGGCCGTACGGTCCGCGGCGGGCCGGCTCGCCCTGTCAGAGGCGCTCGAGCACCTGTGCGAGCAGGCTGCCCATCCGGGCGGCGGAGTCGCGGCCCGCCTGGAGCACCTCTTCATGGTTGAGCGGCGCGCCGGTCATGCCCGCGGCGAGGTTGGTCACCAGCGAGATGCCGAGCACCTCGGCGCCGGCCTCGCGGGCGGCGATGGCCTCCAGCACGGTCGACATGCCCACCAGGTCCGCGCCCAGCGTGCGGATCATGTTGATCTCGGCCGGAGTCTCGTAGTGCGGGCCGGGGAACTGGACGTACACCCCCTCCTCGAGGCTGCTGTCGATCTCCTTGCAGAGCGCGCGCAGCCGCGGCGAGTAGAGGTCCGTGAGGTCGACGAAGTTCGCCCCGGCGATCGGGGAGGTGGCGGTGAGGTTGATGTGATCGCTGATGAGCACCGGCTGGCCGGGACGCATCCCGGCGCGGAGGCCGCCGCAGCCGTTGGTCAGCACGATCGTCTTGCAGCCGGCGGCCACGGCGGTGCGCACGCCGTGCGCGACGGCGGCGACGCCCCGGCCCTCGTAGTAGTGGGTACGGCCGAGGTAGACCAGCGCGCGCTTCCCGCCGATCCGGTACGACCGCACCGTGCCCGAGTGGCCCTCGACCGCGGGCGGTGGGAAGCCGGGCAGCGCGGTGACCGGCAGTTCGTGCTCCGGTGTGCCCAGCGCGTCGGCGGCGGGGACCCAGCCGGAGCCCATGACGAGGGCGACGTCATGGCTGTCTGCGCCGGTCAGCTCGCGCAGACGGGCGGCGGCGGCTTCGGCGTCGGGGGCGCCGAGGTGGTCCGAAGTCTCAGAAGCGTTCACGCGGATGAGGGTAACCGCTCCCGGCCTACGCGCGTAGACGCACCGTCGTCCCCGCGCCTGAGCCAGCCAACCACGGGGCCGCCGGAACGTCTCAGCAGGGGCGCTTGCGCAGTTCCATCACGTAGTCGTGCGGGGCGCCGGCGGATTCCGCCGCGTCCGCGAGTTCGCCCAGGTAGCGGGCCGAGGGCAGGCCGCCCTCGTAGTCGTTGAGGACGTACAGCCAGGCTGCCTCGTCGCCGTCGAGGGTGTGCACGCGCACCCTCATCCTGCGGTATATGTCGAGTCCGACACCCTCCCACCGGTCCATGGACTCCTCGTCCATCGGAGCGATGTCGTACAGCGCCACGAAGATCTGCGAGCGGGGCGCCTCGACGATCGTCGCGAGCGCGCCCTCCCAGCCCATCTGCTCGCCGCCGAAGGTCAGCCGCCAGTCCGAGAGCCAGCCCGTCCCGCGCAGCGGGGAGTGCGGGGCGCGGCGCGACATCAGCCGCGCATCGAGGTTGCCGGCGTAGGCGGCGTAGAGCGACATGACACGAGAGTACGGGAGTGAACCGGGAGGTTCGCGGGGCCGCGCCCCGTACGGAGGGCCCCGCCGGGAGGTCCGCGGGGCGATGCGTGACAATGGAGTATGTGACTCGGATCGTGATCATCGGTGGTGGGCCCGGCGGCTACGAGGCGGCACTCGTTGCCGCCCAGCTCGGCGCGGAGGTGACCGTCGTCGACTGCGACGGCTTGGGCGGGGCGTCGGTGCTGACCGACTGCGTGCCCTCGAAAACGCTGATCGCCACGGCGGAGGTGATGACGACCTTCGACTCCTCGTACGAGGAGCTGGGCATCATCGTGGCCGACGACACCCCGCACATCGACCGGGCGGCCCGCGTCGTCGGCGTCGACCTGGGCAAGGTCAACCGGCGGGTGAAGCGGCTCGCGCTCGCCCAGTCGCACGACATCACGGCATCCGTCACCCGCGCCGGCGCGCGTGTGCTGCGCGGCCGGGGCCGGCTGGAGCCCGCACAGGCGCCCGACGGCTCCCGGAAGGTGACCGTACGGTCCGCCGACGGCTCCGAGGAGACGCTGGTCGCGGACGCGGTGCTGGTCGCCACGGGCGGACACCCGCGCGAGATCCCGGACGCCCTGCCGGACGGCGAGCGCATCCTGAACTGGACCCAGGTCTACGACCTGGACGAGCTGCCCGAAGAGCTGATCGTGGTCGGCTCGGGTGTGACCGGCGCCGAGTTCGCCGGCGCCTACCAGGCCCTCGGTTCGAAGGTCACGCTCGTCTCCAGCCGGGACCGGGTGCTGCCGGGCGAGGACCCCGACGCCGCGGCGGTGCTGGAGGACGTCTTCCGGCGGCGCGGCATGAACGTGATGTCCCGCTCCCGGGCGTCGGCGGTGAAGCGGCAGGGTGACCGGGTCGAGGTGAGCCTGGCCGACGGCCGGGTGATCACCGGCACGCACTGCCTGATGGCGGTCGGCGCGGTCCCGAACACCGCCGACATGGGCCTGGCCGAGGCAGGCGTGGTCCTGAAGGAGTCCGGACACATCCGCACCGACCGGGTCTCCCGGACCGCCGCGCCCGGCGTCTACGCCGCGGGCGACTGCACGGGCGTCTTCGCGCTGGCCTCGGTGGCGGCGATGCAGGGCCGGATCGCGATGTACCACTTCCTCGGGGACGCGGTCGCCCCGCTGAACCTCAAGACGGTGTCGGCGAACATCTTCACCGACCCCGAGATCGCCACCGTCGGCTACTCGCAGGCCGACGTGGACAGCGGCCGGATCGAGGCCCGCGCGGTGAAGCTGCCGCTGCTGCGCAATCCGCGCGCCAAGATGCAGGGCATCCGCGACGGCTTCGTGAAGCTGTTCTGCCGTCCGGGCACGGGCATCATCGTCGGCGGAGTGGTGGTCGCACCGCGGGCGAGTGAACTCATCCACCCGATATCGATCGCGGTGGACAACAACCTGACGGTGGAACAGATCGCCAACACCTTCACCGTCTACCCGTCGCTCTCCGGCTCGATCGCCGAGGTGGCGCGGCAGTTGCTGGCCCGGAAGACGGAGCGCGACGCGTAGCGTGGCCGGCTGCGTGCCGAGACACGCCATAGCAGCCGTCGGCAATTGTTGCGGGCAACTTCTGCTATTCGGCGCAAACTGCTGAAAGCAGTCGGTGGATGGGGTTACTGTCAGTTCCGTGTTCGCTGCAGAACGTCGTCAATTGATCCTTGAAATGGTGCGCGCCAACGGAGCGGTGTCGCTCCGTGAGCTCGCCCGAGTCGTCCAGACCTCCGAAGTGACCGTACGGCGCGACGTCCGGGCACTGGAGGCAGAGGGGCTTCTCGACCGCCGGCACGGCGGTGCGGTGCTGCCCGGTGGCTTCACCAGAGAGTCCAGTTTTCCGCAGAAATCCCACTTGGCGACCGCCGAGAAGACGGCCATCGCCGATCTCGCGGCCGGTCTCGTCGAGGAGGGCGAGGCGATCGTCGTCGGCGCGGGCACGACCACCCAGGAGCTGGCCCGCCGGCTCGCCCGCATCCCCGGCCTCACCGTCGTCACCAACTCCCTGCTGGTCGCCCAGGCCCTCGCGCACGCCAACCGGGTCGAGGTCGTGATGACCGGCGGCACCCTGCGCGGTTCCAACTACGCCCTGGTCGGCAGCGGAGCCGAGCAGTCGCTCCAGGGACTGCGGGTCTCCCGTGCCTTCCTGTCGGGCAGCGGGTTGACCGCGGAGCGCGGGCTCTCGACGTCCAACATGCTCTCGGCGAGCGTCGACCGGGCGCTCGTCCAGGCGGCGGGCGAGGTCGTCGTTCTGGCCGACCACACCAAGCTCGGCACCGACACGATGTTCCAGACGGTGCCGACCGACGTCATCACGCGGCTGGTCACGGACGAGCCCCCCGCGCACGACGACCGCGCCGGCACCGAACTCCAGGCGCTGGCCGACCAGGGCGTGCAGATCGCGGTGGCCGGTCAGAAGGCGGGTACGGCCGGGGGCGACGGCAGCGGTCCGGTGGGGCGCAGGCCGCCGCGCCGGATGGGCCCGCACACTCCCGCCGGGGGCGAGGAGCGGCCGCTGCCGGGACAGCGCCGCGGCCACCCGACGAGTGCCCCCGGCCCTCAACTGCGCAGCGCAGCCCCCTTGGCGGAACAGCCCACC
>DOWQ01000391.1 GCA_003519485.1 Streptomyces sp.
ACGACGCCCTGGAGCGGATCACCGCGGAGCTGGACCGGCAGGGCGTTCGCCCGCCGTGCGTGGTCACCGGCCGCGAGGCCGTCCGCATCGCCTTCCGGGCCGGCTGCTCCTCACGCCAGGCCGGCGGCCACGACGGCAGCATCACCGTGCCGGGACTGCGTGCCGCGGCGGACGTACGGCCGGTGGCCGTCCTGGTGTCGGGAGGTGCCGGGCCGCCCGGCTACGCCCGGGACTGGCGGTCGCGGCCCCTGCCCGACCTGGACTCTCTGCGGGATTTCCGGGTGTACCTCTCCCCCACCGCGAAGCCCGCGCGGAGCCAGTACGCTGCCGGGCGTGAGCCATGACATAGGGGCCGGCACGGTCATCCGTACGGCCGAAGAGCACGATCTGACGGTGCTGCAGGACATCGAGCGGGCGGCGGGGCGGTGCTTCGCCGCGATCGGCATGGGGGCGGTCGCCGAGGCGGAGCCGCCACCCACGGAGACGCTGCGCGAGTACCAGCAGGACGGGCGCGCCTGGGTGACCGTCGACGGCTCCGGGCGGCCGGTGGCGTATCTGATCGCCGACCTGGTGGACGGCTGCGCACACATCGAACAGGTGTCCGTCCATCCGGATCACGCCGGGTAGCGGCTCGGGCGGGCCCTGATCGAACATGTCGCCGACTGGGCGAAGTCCAACGGGGCGGCGGCGCTGACTCTGACGACCTTCACGGAGGTCGCCTGGAACGCGCCCTACTACGAGCGCTGCGGCTTCCGCCCGCTGCGGGACGGCGAGCTGACGCCCGGTCTGCGGCGGATCCGGGCCGCGGAGGCCTGGCACGGGCTGGACCACTGGCCGCGGACCTGTATGCGGCGGGATCTCTAGGCGCGGACCGGACGACTCCAGTACGCCCCGAGGGGCGTGCGAGCGGAGCGAGGTACTCACTGGGGGTTGTTCCTGTCCCGAGCACGAACGAGGGAGAATCATGGGTACTGGCGTTCCGGAAATCCCCCAGAAGGCGCGCGAGGTGCGGTTGGCCGAGCACCCGGAGGGCACGCTCGGTCTCGAACACTTCGACACCGTCGAGGTCGAGGTGCCGGAGCCGGGCCCGGGCGAGGTGCTCGTCCGCACGGATCATCTGCCGCTGTCGGCCGCGTACCAGGACCTGATGAGGACCGACTGCCAGGTGCCGCTGCCGCCGTTCCGGCGCGGCGAGCGGCTGGGCGGTGGCGCCCTGGGCACGGTCGTCCGGTCGAACAGCCCCGACCTGGCCGTCGGCGACGTGGTCCAGTCGATGGCCGGCTGGAGCGAGTACTCCTGCGGCCCGGCCCACGACTACTACAAGCTCGACACCGGGCTGTTCCCGAGCCCGGTGTACTACCTGAGCCAGGGCCCCACCGCCCACTACGGCATGGCCGACATCGCCCGGGCGGGCCAGGACGACGTGGTGTTCGTCTCCGGTGCCGCGGGAGGCGTCGGCTCGCTGGCCGGCCAGATCGCGAAGTGCCGCGGCGCGGCGAAGGTGATCGGCAGCGCCGGCAGCAGGGCGAAGGTGGACTACCTCGTCGACGAACTCGGCTTCGACGCGGCGTTCGACTACCACGACGGGCCCGTGATCGACCGCCTCCGGGAGCTCGCGCCCGACGGCATCAACGTCTTCTTCGACAACGTGGGGGGCGAGCAGTTCGAGGCCGCAATCCAGGTGGCGGCACCGTTCGCCCGGTTCGCGCTCTGCGGTGCGCTGTCCGCCCGAAACGGTGACGCGGCACACCCGAGGCTGGATCTCATGACGGCCATCACCAAGCACCTGGAGCTTCGGCCGTTCGCCTGCTTCCACACCCCCGAGCAGATCTGGGGGTGGACCGAGAACTTCGCCAAGTGGGTCGCGGAGGACCGGTTCGTGTTCCCGCACACGTCCCTGGAGGGTGGCATCCAGGCCGCTCCGCGAGCGCTCATCGCACTGCTGAAGGGCGAGTACCGGGGGAACGTCGCCGTGCGGATGTCGGCTGCCGGCTGAGCCGGAGGCCGTTGGCGGCTGAAGCGACGGGCGGCGCCGGGCGGCGCGGGTCCGATGGGATCCCGCACCGCCCGGACGCCGGTTCGGCCCGCTCAGTCCTGGCCGCCCTCCAGGTCGCCCTCGGTCTCCAGGAAGACCTGGCGCAGCGCGTCGAGCACTGCGGGGTCGGGCTCGGCCCACATGCCGCGGCTCTCCGCCTCGAGCAGCCGTTCGGCCATGCCGTGCAGCGCCCAGGGGTTGGCCTGCTGGAGGAAGTCGCGGTTCTCGGGGTCGAGGACGTACGTCTGCGCCAGCTTCTCGTACATCCAGTCGGCCACCACGCCGGTCGTGGCGTCATAGCCGAACAAGTAGTCGACCGTGGCGGCGAGTTCGAAGGCACCCTTGTAGCCGTGGCGGCGCATCGCCTCGATCCAGCGCGGGTTGACCACCCGGGCCCGGAAGACCCGCGAGGTCTCCTCGACGAGGGTGCGGGTGCGGACCGTCTCCGGACGGGTGCTGTCGCCGATGTACGCGGCGGGTGCGGTGCCCTTGAGCGCGCGCACGGTGGCGACCATGCCGCCGTGGTACTGGAAGTAGTCGTCGGAGTCGGCGATGTCGTGTTCGCGGGTGTCGGTGTTCTTGGCCGCCACCGCGATCCGCCGGTACGCGGTCTCCATCTCGGCCCGGGCCGGCCTGCCGTCGAGCTCGCGGCCGTAGGCGTAGCCGCCCCAGACGGTGTAGACCTCGGCAAGGTCGGCGTCGGTGCGCCAGTCGCGGCTGTCGATGAGCTGGAGCAGCCCGGCCCCGTACGTCCCGGGGCGGGAGCCGAAGATCCGGGTGGTGGCGCGGCGTTCGTCACCGTGCTCGGCGAGGTCCGCCTGCGCGTGGGCCCGTACGAAGTTGTCCTGATCGCTCTCCTCCAGGGCCGCGACGAGTCGCACGGCGTCGTCGAGGAGCGCGATGACGTGCGGGAAGGCGTCCCGGAAGAAGCCGCTGATCCGCAAGGTGACGTCGATCCGCGGCCGGCCCAGCTCGTCGAGGGACACCGCCTCGAGCCCGGTGACACGGCGCGAGGCGTCGTCCCACACCGGCCGGACGCCCATCAGGGCGAGGGCCTCGGCGATGTCGTCGCCCGAGGTGCGCATCGCGCTGGTGCCCCACAGGGACAGGCCGACGGAGTGGGGCCAGTCGCCGTTGTCGGTGCGGTAGCGCTCCAGCAGGGAGTCGGCGAGGGCCTGCCCGGTCTCCCAGGCCAGCCTGCTGGGTACGGCCTTGGGGTCGACGGAGTAGAAGTTGCGGCCGGTCGGCAGGACGTTGACGAGCCCGCGCAGCGGTGAACCGGAGGGCCCGGCCGGTACGAAGCCGCCGCCCAGGGCGTGCACGGCGTTGTCGATCTCGTCGGTGGTGGCGGTCAGCCGGGGGACGACCTCGTGGGCGGCGAAGCCGAGGATCGCGGCGACGCCCTCCCGCTGCGTCTCGGGCAGCCCGGCGCTGATCTTCTCGACGGCGGCCGGGTTCCAGTCCGCGTCCTCCATGGCCTGGACGAGCGTACGGGCCCGCTCCTCGGCGTCGTCGGCGCCGGTGCGGCTCGCGGCGGACTCGTCCAGGCCGAGCGCCTCACGCAGACCGGGCAGGGTTGTGGTGCCGCCCCAGATCTGCCGGGCGCGGAGGATGGCGAGGACGAGGTTGACCCGCGCGGGGCCGGCCGGGGCCTGGCCGAGCACGTGCAGACCGTCGCGGATCTGGGCGTCCTTGATCTCGCACAGCCAGCCGTCGACGTGCAGCAGGAAGTCGTCGAACCCGTCGTCGTCCGGCCGGTTCTCCAGGCCGAGGTCGTGGTCGAGCTTCGCGGCCTGGATGAGCGTCCAGATCTGGGCGCGGACGGCGGGCAGCTTGGCCGGGTCCATCGCGGCGATGGAGGCGTGTTCGTCGAGGAGTTGTTCGAGCCGCGCGATGTCGCCGTAGGACTCCGCGCGGGCCATCGGCGGCACGAGGTGGTCCACGAGGGTGGCGTGGGCGCGGCGCTTGGCCTGGGTGCCCTCGCCGGGGTCGTTGACGAGGAAGGGGTAGATCAGCGGCAGGTCGCCGAGCGCGGCGTCGGGCCCGCAGGCGGCGGACAGCCCGGCGTTCTTGCCGGGCAGCCACTCCAGGTTGCCGTGCTTGCCGAGGTGGACCATCGCGTCGGCGCCGAACCCGCCGTCCTCCGCGCGGGCCGCGATCCAGCGGTACGCGGCCAGGTAGTGGTGGGAGGGCGGCAGGTCCGGGTCGTGGTAGATCGCGATGGGGTTCTCGCCGAAGCCGCGCGGCGGCTGGATGAGCAGCAGCAGATTGCCGCGGCGCAGGGCGGCGAGCACGATCTCGCCCTCCGGGTCGCGGCTGCGGTCGGTGAACATCTCGCCGGGCGGCGGCCCCCAGTGCTCCTCGACGGCGTCGCGCAGCTGCCGCGGCAGCTGTCCGTACCAGCGCTTGTAGTCGGCGGCGGGGATCCGGACCGGGTTGCGGGCGAGCTGTTCGTCGGTCAGCCACTCCTGGTCGTGGCCGCCGGCCTCGATGAGCGCGTAGATCAGCTCGTCACCGTCGCCGGAGACGAGTCCGGGCAGCGCGTCGGGGCCGTCGGCCGGGCCGAGGTCGTAGCCCTCCTCGCGCAGCCGGCGCAGGAGGGCGACGGCGCTGGCGGGGGTGTCGAGGCCGACGGCGTTGCCGATCCGGGAGTGCTTGGTCGGGTACGCGGAGAGCACCAGGGCGAGGCGCTTGTCCGCGGCGGGGATCTGCCGCAGCCGGGCGTGCCGGACGGCGATCCCGGCGACGCGGGCGGCACGTTCGGGGTCGGCGGCGTAGACGGGGAGGCCGTCCTCGTCAACCTCCTTGAAGGAGAACGGGACGGTGATCAGCCGGCCGTCGAACTCCGGCACGGCGATCTGGGTGGCGGCGTCGAGCGGGGAGAGCCCCTCGTCGTTCTCCTCCCAGGCGCTGCGGGACCCGGTGAGGCAGAGCGCCTGGAGGATCGGCACGTCGAGCCCGGCGAGGGCGCCCGCGTCCCAGGACTCGTCGTCGCCGCCCGCGGAGGCCGCGGCCGGCTTGGTGCCGCCTGCCGCGAGGACGGTGGTGACGACGGCACCGGCCGCGCCGAGCGCCTCGACCAGCTCGGGCTCGGGGGCCCGCAGGGAGGCGACGTACAGCGGCAGCGCACGGCCGCCGGCCTCTTCGACGGCACGGCAGAGCGCCTCCACGAAGGCGGTGTTGCCGCTCATGTGGTGCGCCCGGTAGTAGAGCAGGGCGATCAGCGGACCGTCCGGGTCGGCGTCCGGCGCCGGGGTGCGCTCCAGCGGTCCCCAGGTCGGGGCGGAGGCCGGCGGAGCGAAGCCGTGGCCGGTCAGCAGCACGGTGTCGGAGAGGAACCGGGCGAGCTGTTCGAGGTTGGCGGGCCCACCGTGGGCGAGGTAGGCGTGGGCCTCGGCGGCGATGCCGACCGGCACCGTGGACGCCTCCATCAGCTGGGCGTCGGGCGCCTGTTCGCCGGTGAGGACAACGACGGGGCGCGGCCCGGCGAGGAGCACGTCGAGCCCCTCCTGCCAGGCCCGGATGCCGCCGAGCAGCCGTACGACGACCAGGTCGGCGCCGTCCAGGAGCGCCGGCAGCTCCTCGATCGCGAGCCGGGCCGGGTTGGCCAACCGGTAGGGGACGGGGCCTGCGGCGGCGCGGGCGCTCAGCAGGTCGGTGTCGGACGTCGACAGCAGCAGGATCACTGGGACTCGCCTCGCGGGTTCATGGCGGGCCGGAAGGCCGGCCCGGCCTGCCGGAGGGAGGACGGGGAGGGGCTCGCGGCGCACGTCCGGGCGTCGCCGGTCGGAGTGCGGCGGGGCGTCGTGCGGCTGGGCGTCGTGCGGCTGGGCGTCGTGCGGCGGGGCGGAGTGCGCATGCGGCAGCGGGCCTTCCTCGGGATCCTCGCCCCGGGTCGGTGGCGGACGGCAGGAGTTCCTGACTCGCGCGGCATCGCTGCCGTGCTCACAGTGGCGGGACCGTGCCGGATTCNNCACCGGCTTCCTCCCCTGACGCCGTCCATGGCGTCGTCGGACCCGAACCGGGCCCGACGGTGAGCATAGTAGGGGTTCCGGCGGTGGTCGGGGCACCGAGACCCCGGGGACGCATCTGTATGCTCGCCGCCATGCCCTCCACCCCCGCAACCCGCCCAAGCAGGCCGGAACCACCGCATCGCGGGCACGGCGACGCCTGCCCCGGTGCGTTGCGTCTGCACAGGGCTGACGACGGCTCGCTGGCGCGAGTCCGGCTGCCGGGCGGCCTGCTCTCGAGCCGCCAGGCGGAGCTACTGGCGGATGCGGCCCAAGAGTTGGGGGACGGGCATCTCGATGTGACGTCCCGCGGCAATGTGCAGATGCGAGGACTCTCGACGGGGTGTGGCGGTGAACTCGCGGACCGATTGCGGGCGGCGGGCCTGCTGCCCTCCGACAGCCACGAACGGGTGCGCAACGTGGTGGCCTCGCCGTTGGCAGGGCTCGACGGGGCGGGCCANNCACTGGGCCCGCGAACTCGACGCACTGCTGTGCGCGGATCTGGACGCGGCGGGCCTTTCCGGACGTTTCCTCTTCGCCCTCGACGACGGCCGCCTCGATGTGGCCGCCCTGGACGCCGATGTGACAATCATCGCAGCTCGGGACGGCACCGCCGAGCTGCGCACCGGCGCGGGGGGTGCGCTTCCCGACACCCCTCGCGACGCATCTCCCGACGTACGGCTCGACGCATCTCCCGACGCACCGCTCGACGCCCGGTTCGGTGCGCGGCTCCGCATCGCCGCCGGTGACGCGCCGCGCGCCGCCGTCGCGGCCGCGGGCGCCTTTCTGGCGGCGGCC
>DOWQ01000102.1 GCA_003519485.1 Streptomyces sp.
CGGCGGGGCGCGCATCGTGCCGCTCGACGCGGAGGGGCGTCCCGCGGGCCCGGTGCTCGCCGTCCCCGCCGACGGCCTCGCCGGCGCTCTGCGTGCCCGCTCCGAGGTCGGCCGCTGGGTCTGGCGGTCCACCGCCGAGATCCTGCCCGCACTGCTGGCTGCAGGCGTCACCGTCCAGCGCTGTTACGACGTGGAGGCCGCCGAGGGCCTGCTGCTCGGCCACGAGGGATGGTCCGGGCGGCCCCGCTCGCTGGCCGCCGCGTTCGCCCGCTTGCACGACCTGCCGGAGCCCGCCGACCCGCCCGTACGGGCCGCGGATCCGCAGCCGTCCCTCTTCGAGCGCGGCCCGGTCCCACTGCCGCCCGGCACCGACCCGCTGACCGCGCTGCTGGAGGTCTACGCCGATCAGCAGCGACGTCACGCCCGCGCCGAGCACCCCGGGCGGATGCGGCTGCTGACCGCCGCCGAGTCGGCCGGGACGCTGGTCGCCGCCGAGATGACGCGCGCCGGGATCCCCTGGCGCGCGGATCTGCACCGTGAACTCCTGACCGAACTGCTGGGCGAGCGCTACCCGGGCGTCAGCGAGCCCCAGCGGCTGGCCGAACTGGCCGACGAGGTGTCGCGGGCCTTCGGCGGCGTACGGGTGCGGCCCGATCTGCCCGCGGACATAGTCCGCGCCTTCGCCCGCGAGGGCATCAGGCTGGCCTCCACCCGTGCCTGGGAGCTGCAGTCCCTGGACCACCCCGCCGTGCCACACCTCCTGGCGTACAAGAAGCTCTACCGGCTGCACACCGCGCACGGCTGGGCCTGGCTGCAGTCCTGGGTGCGGGACGGCCGGTTCCGTCCCGAATACCTGCCCGGCGGCACGATCTCCGGTCGCTGGACGGCCAACGGCGGCGGCGCGCTCCAGATCCCCAGGGTCGTGCGCCGGGCCGTCGTCGCCGACCGGGGCCGGCGGCTGGTCGTGGCCGACGCGGCCCAGTTGGAGCCGCGGGTGCTCGCCGCCGTTTCCCGCGACCGCGCGCTGATGCAGGTGGCGAGCAGCCCGGGCGACCTCTATACCGCGCTGTCGGACCACGCCTTCGCGGGCGACCGGGAGCAGGCCAAACTCGCCCTGCTGAGCGCCGTGTACGGCCAGACCTCGGGGGACGCGCTGAAGTACCTCGCCGATCTGCGGCGCCGCTTCCCGGCCGCTGTCGGCTACGTGGACGACGCCGCCCGGGCCGGCGAGGAGGGCCGGCTCGTGCGCACCTTTCTGGGCCGTACCTGTCCGCCCGCCGCGGCCGACGCGGAGGGCGACGAGGCGGGGCTGCCGCAGGAGGAGTCGACAGCGGCGTACGGCCACGCCTCACGCGAGGCCAGGGCGCGCGGCCGGTTCACGCGCAATTTCGTCGTCCAGGGCAGCGCGGCCGACTGGGCGCTGCTGATGCTCGCCGCACTGCGCCAGGCCCTGACCGGGCTGCGCGCGGAGCTGGTCTTCTTCCAGCACGACGAGGTGATCGTGGACTGCCCGACGGAGGAGGTGGAGGCGGTGACCGAGGCCGTACGGGCCGCGGGCGAGCGCGCGGGCCTGCTCGCCTTCGGCGCGACCCCGGTGACCTTCCCGCTGACGACGGCGGTGGTGAAGTGCTACGCCGACGCGAAATAGCCTCCGGCCGGGCCGCGCTGTCCTGAGCCAGGCGGCTGCGGAGTCGGGTTCGCTGCTCGGCCCCCACGCTTGTGGTCCTGGGGGACTCGCGGGTGACGGCGCGGAGCCTGGGCCGCGTCGGGGCCCGGGTCGGGGCCGGGTCGGGTCGGCGTCGGGGCCGTGCCGGCATCAAGGTCCGGCCGACGTCAAGGTCGGGCCCGCATCAAGGTCGGGCGGGCATCAAGGTCGGGCCCGGATCAGGGACGGGCCGGGTCGGGCTGGTGCCGGGGCCGGGCCCTCCGGAGGGGGTCCTCCACCGCATATTTACGGCNNGCGTCCACAAATACACGGAATTGTTCCGGACCCCCTCCTGCGGACCCGTCCCCTCCCGCCGTCCTCCGTGTGCCGGTCGGTTGTGGTGTCCCGGCCCGCCTTGTTGCCGGGTCGGGCAGGGCCCCTTTTCTCCACGCCGTCTGCCGGTCGGTCGTGGCGTACCGGCCCAACCGGCTGCCCGCTCTCGTCGGCCGGCTTCATGCCGTTGTGGTCCGGCCCGGCGCGTCCGCGGGGCTGCGGAGGCGGGCCTGTCGGGTAACGATGGGGGCATGCTGCTGGCCGAGCTCGCCGAGACCTCCAGGGACGTCGCCGCCACCCCCGCCCGCTCCGCGAAGGTGAGCCTCCTCGCCCGGCTCTTCCGGGCCGCGGAGCCCGCCGAGGCGCCGGTGATCATCACGTATCTGGCCGGCCGGCTGCCGCAGCGGAAGATCGGGGTCGGCTGGAGCGTGCTCAAGGAACCGCATCCCCCGGCGGCGGTGCCGCGGCTCGCCGTGCTGGAGGTGGACGCCGCCCTGAGCGCGATCGCCGCGGTCTCCGGCAAGGGGGCGCTCAGCGAGCGGAAGCGCCTGGTCGGCGGTCTGCTGGAGGCGGCCACCGAGCAGGAGCAGCGGTTCCTGCTCGGGCTGCTCGGTGGCGAGCCGCGGCAGGGCACGCTGGACGCGCTGGCCGTGGAGGGGCTGGCGGCGGCCACCGGGGCCGCGTCCGCCGACGTCCGCCGCGCGGTGATGCTGGGCGGTTCCCTGGGCGCGGTCGCCGAAGTGCTCCTCGAACACGGCCCGTCCGCGTTGGCCGGCTTCCGGCTCCAGGTGGGCCGCCCGGTGCTGCCGATGCTGGCGCACACCGCGCGGGACGTGGACGAGGCGCTGGACAAGCTGGGGCCGTGCGCGGTCGAGGAGAAACTCGACGGCATCCGGGTCCAGGTGCACCGGGACGCGGACGGCGTACGGATCTGGACCCGCACCCTGGACGAGATCACCGACCGGCTGCCGGAGGTGGTCGCGGCGGCGCGTGAGCTGCCGGTCGGTCGGGCCGTACTGGACGGCGAGGTGATCGCGCTGGCCGGGGACGGCCGTCCGCAGCCCTTCCAGGAGGTCTCCGGGCGGGTCGGCTCGCGGCTGGACGTGGCCGCCGCGCACGTCGCGCTGCCGCTGTCCGCCGTCTACTTCGACCTGCTGGCCGTGGACGGCCGCGACCTGCTGGAACTTCCGCTGTCCGCGCGTCACGAGGAGCTGGCCCGGGTGGTACCGCTCCCGCTGCGCGTACGGCGCCTGGTGGTGGCCGATCCGGCGGATACGGAGACCCGGAACGCGGCCCGGGAGTTCGCCGAGGACACCCTCGCGCGCGGCCATGAAGGCGTCGTCGTCAAGGGGCTGGACGCCGTCTACAGCGCGGGCCGGCGCGGCGCGTCCTGGCTGAAGGTGAAGCCCGTGCACACCCTCCACCTGGTAGTGCTCGCCGCGGAGTGGGGCCACGGGCGGCGGACCGGGAGGCTGTCCAATCTGCACCTGGGCGCGCGGCGGCCCGACGGCTCGTTCGCCATGCTCGGCAAGACGTTCAAGGGGCTGACGGACTCGCTGCTGGCCTGGCAGACGGAGCGGTTGCAGCAGCTGGCCGTCAGCCGCGAGCCGTGGGGCGTGACGGTCCGTCCGGAGCTGGTGGTGGAGATCGCCTTCGACGGTGTGCAGCGCTCCTCCCGCTACCCGGAGGGCGTCACCCTCCGCTTCGCCCGGGTGCTCCGCTACCGGGACGACAAGACCGCGGACGAGGCCGACACGGTGGAGGCCGTGCACGCCCTGCACCGCTGACCGCGCGTACGGCCGGCCGCACCGGCGGAGTGCGCCGCGCGCCACGGGGCAGACGCCTCCTCAGGACCTCACGCCGGAAGCTGTGAGCTGGACCGGCGGCGGTCCTGAGACCGCACGGACCATAAAAATGAAGAGGAAGCCATGGAAATCTCAGGAATCATCAGCGCCGTCCTCATCGGTATCGTCATCGGTGTCCTGGGCAGGCTCGTGATCCCCGGCCGGCAGCGGATCGGCGTGCTGTGGACGATCGCCGTCGGCATCGTCGCCGCGTTGATCGGCACCTTCATAGCCCAGGGCACGGGGGTGTCCGACACGGACGGACCGGACTGGATCGAATGGGTCATCCAGATCGCCCTCGCCGGGCTCGGGGTGGCCGCACTCGACCGGGCCAAGGCCCGCCGCTGACCGCGACGGCACCCGCCGGCCGGCGGGTCACACCACCACCGGGTGAGGGCTGCCGGACAGGCCCGTCGGCAGCGTACGGCGCTGGGCGCGCGTCTCGGGCGCGCGTACGGCTGCTTGGGCGCGCTCGGCCAGCGTGCGCCGGTCGTCCACACCCGGTACGGGGATGACCGGCGCGTGCGCCCGNNCGGCGCAGCGAGGCGCCGAAGCCGTCCTCCCCGACGAAGGCGGCGACCGTGCTCGGCGCCCCGTGCTGGGTGTAGCCGATGGTCACGGGACGGACGGGCGCGCCCGCGTCGACCGCCGCCTGGAAGGTCGCCCGACGGAACCGGCCGTCCGTGCCGGAGCACCGGGTGACGCCCTCCGGGAAGACGAGCACGGAGTGCCCGGCGCGCAGCAGCGCGGTCAGCGCGCCAACGGTGTCGGGCAGTTGGCGCAGGCTCTCGCGGTCGATGAACCGCGTGCCCGCCCGCCGGACCACCGGGCCGATGACCGGCCAGCCGGCGATCTCCCGCTTGGCCAGCACGGTCGCCGGTTCGACGGCGAGCAGCGCGATCACGTCGAGCCAGGAGATGTGGTTGGCGACGATCAGGGTGCCGGGCGCCCCGGGTGCGGCGAAGACGCCGAGCCGCGGCCCGTCCGCCTCCAGCCGTACGCCGAGCGCGCCGAGGGCCGCGCCCGCGTACGCGCGCAGGGCCTGCG
>DOWQ01000562.1:0-2752 GCA_003519485.1 Streptomyces sp.
CCCGCCCGCCCGCCGAGTGCGGCCCCCCGCGCGGCCGGCCGCCCGCTGTCCGGGGATCACCGCGCAGTCACGGCAGCCGTACGGTGTCGCGCACGGCGCGGGCGAGGGTGCGCAGCCCCTCGGCCAGCTCCTCCGGGGTCGTGGTGAGCGCCGGCAGCAGCTTGACGACCTCGCTCTCGGGGCCGGACGTCTCGATGAGCAGGCCGAGTTCGAAGGCCCGCCGGGCGACCGCCGTGGCGCGCCGGGTGTCGGCGAACTCCAGCCCCCACATCAGCCCCCGGCCGCGGACCTTCGCGCCCAGCGCCCCGTGTTCGTCCCGGATGGCGCTCAACCCCTGNNGGTCTGCTTCTCCATCTGGCCGTCGGACCAGTACGCGTCGAGGGTGGCGGCCGCGGTGACGAAGGCGGGGTTGTTGCCGCGGAAGGTGCCGTTGTGCTCGCCCGGCTGCCAGATGTCCAGCTCCGGCTTGAACAGGGTGAGCGACATCGGCAGGCCGTAGCCGCTGATCGACTTAGAGACGGTGACGATGTCCGGCACGATGCCGGCCTCCTCGAAGGAGAAGAAGGCGCCCGTCCGGCCGCAGCCCGTCTGGATGTCGTCGACGATCAGCAGCAGGTCGTGCCGCTCGCACAGGTCGGCCAGCGCGCGCAGCCACTCCGGGCGGGCGACGTTGATGCCGCCCTCGCCCTGCACCGTCTCCACGATCACCGCGGCCGGTGTGTCGAGGCCCGATCCCCGGTCCGCCAGTAGCCGTTCGAACCAAAGGAAGTCCGGGACCGTGCCGTCGAAGTAGTCGTCGAAGGGCATCGGGGTGCCGTGCACGAGCGGGATGCCCGCGCCGGCGCGCTTCATGGAGTTGCCGGTGACGGCGAGCGCGCCCAGGGACATCCCGTGGAAGGCGTTGGTGAAGCTGACGACGGACTCGCGGCCCTTGACCTTGCGAACCAGCTTCAGCGCGGCCTCGACGGCGTTGGTGCCGGTGGGGCCGGGGAACATGACCTTGTACGGCAGGTCGCGCGGCCGCAGGACGAGGTCCCGGAACGACTCGAGGAACGTCCGCTTGGCGGCGGTCGACATGTCCAGGCTGTGCGCCACCCCGTCGCGCTCGAGGTAGTCGAGCAACGCGCGTTTGAGGACCGGGTTGTTGTGCCCGTAGTTCAACGAGCCGGCACCGGCGAAGAAGTCCAGATACGGACGTCCGTCCTCGTCGTACAGCAGGCTGCCCCGCGCGCGGTCGAAGACGGTCGGCCAGCCGCGGCAGTAGCTGCGCACCTCCGACTCCACGGTCTCGAAGACGCTCAGATCCGGCGGGGTGATGGTCACGGCCTGCTCCTGTGGGGTGTGAGAAGTAAGGACGGTGAGCGGAGGGGCCCGTCGGCGCGGGTGTGCGCACTCATGACGAGCCGCCCGTCGGACGGCTCTCCGCGGGCGAGAAGACGACGACGACACGGAGGTCTTCCGTGATGCCGGTGAAGCGGTGCGGCATTTCCGCCGGGACGTACACGATCGACCCCGGCCCGACCGGACGGCTGTCCTCGCCCACCAGGACGGTGCCGCATCCCGAGATCACGACGTACAGCTCGTCCTCGGCGTGCGGCTGTTGCGGGTCCTTCGCGTCCGCCGCCAACGCGTAGACCCCGGCGCTCATCGCCGGCACCCGGAGAAACTCCTGGTAGCGCCTCCCCGCTCGAACCCCCTGCTCCCAGACCTGCTCGAACTCGTGGAACTCTGCTCCGTCCGGCACCTGCATCTCCCTACGTCCGCAGTGACAACTCGCTTTGGAACCCGCTGATGTGATCGGTGCGCACGGCACCGTCGGTGGCGGGGTGGAAGCCCTCGAAGAAATCCACGTAGTCGCTGCACAGCGCCCTCAGTACGGGAGCTATGTCGCGGCCCAGCTCGCCCGCCGCCTCGCGTACGCCGACCGCGGTCATCGTCGTCGGCGCCCCCGAGCCGAGGGTCGTCAGCACGCTCGCCAGCTTGCTGTGCCGCAGGGCCTCCCGGATCTCCCCGGTGACGGTGGCCGGGTCGGCCCCCCGGCCGGACTGCCACAGGATGACCCGTACGGCCTGGCAGCCGACCACGCGGCGCGGTGGCACGAGCTCCAGAGGGGCCTTTTCCAGCCGCCGTTCGTTGCCCCGCAGCGGCAGCGTCCAGTGGGCGAGGTCGGCGCCCGGCAGCGGGTTCACCTGGATGCCGTCGCCGCTGAGGTCCCAGGACCAGCACAGGACGTGCAGCGGGGCATCGGCGTCGGCCACCCGGCGCAGCATCACGCGGCTGCCCATCGCGAGCCGCAGGTCGGTGACCACGACGCCGCGCTCCTCGGTGGCCGCCGCGAAGGCCAGCGGCACCGGCTGGAGTTCGCGGGTGATCTCGCGCAGCACGGTGAAGGGCTGCGCGCCGGTCAGGCCGTACTCGTCCGCGGCCGGGCCGCTCGCGGTGGCCATGAACTCGTCGAATCCGCCTCGGGACAACAGGGGCATGGGATTTCCTCCAGCAGTGTCGAAGAACGTCGGGTCGGGGGCGGCCTCGCGCGCCGGAGGCCGGCGCAGGCGATCGGATCAGCAGGCGGCAGGGACGGCGGGCCGGCAGGGGCCGGCCGTCAGAAGGGGGCGTTCCGGCGGTCCGCCGCGCGTCGCCTCCGCAGTCCGGCGCCGGCCAGGGCGGAGCCGCCCAGTGCGGCGATCGGGAGGAGCACGGCCGGGCCGAGGAACGGGAGCAGCGGCAGATAGAGGACGACGGCCGCGATGCC
>DOWQ01000562.1:2774-2980 GCA_003519485.1 Streptomyces sp.
CGCCCGGCAGCCGCCGCCATCCCTGGCAGCCGGCCAGGCAGGCCGTGCCGGCGGCGAGAAAGACGGCCCAGGCCATGGCGTTGGGCACGGCCAGGGCGTCCGTGGCCGCCCACGGGCCCTGCTGAACCGTCACCACACCGGCCACGGCGACGGCCCCCAGGACGACGGCCGCCCGCAGGACGGCGCGCGGCGCGTCCGCCCGGCCG
>DOWQ01000560.1 GCA_003519485.1 Streptomyces sp.
CACGGCCTGCTCCAGGGCGGGCCGCGCGCCGCCGCCCGTCACGCCCGCCCCCGGTGCCCCAGGCGCGCCGACAGGTCGGCGGCTCCCTTGGCGGCGAGCTCCTCCAGCTCGGCCCGGCGCTCGTCGCTCCAGCGGATCATCGGTACGGAGATGCTGAGCGCCGCGACCACCGTGCCGGCCGAATCACGTACGGGGGCGGCCACGCAGCTCACGTCCGGGTTGGACTCCCGCTGCTCGACCGCGATCCCGCGCTCCCGGATCTCGCCGAGCTGCCGGCGCAGCTCGGCCGGCGAGGTGATGCTGTGGTCGGTCATGGCGGTCAGCGGCCGTTCGTCGGGGAGGCGCGCGTCCAGCGCCGGACCGGGGAGGGAGGCGAGCAGCATCTTGCCGACGGAGGTGCAGTGCGCGGGGAGCCTGCGGCCGGCGGCCGAGACCATGCGGACGGCGCGGGTGCTGTCCGTCTTGGCGATGTAGATGACGTCGGCGCCTTCGAGGATCGCGACGTGTACGGTCTCGTCGCAGCTCTCCGCGACCCCGCGGGCGACCTGCTGCCCCTCGGCGGCGAGGTCGAGCTGCTCCGCGTAACGGCTGCCGAGCTGGTACGGGCGGACGCCGAGCCGGTAGCGGCCGGGCTGCGCCGGCACGGACACCAGGTAGTTGCGGGCGGAGAGGGTGGTGACCAGCTCGTGCACGGTGGTGCGCGGCAGTCCCAGCCTGCGGGTGATCTCGGGGGCGGAGAGCGTGCTGTCCCCGTCCAGGAAGAGTTCGAGTATGTCCAGAGCTCGGGTCACAGCGGGTACCAGACGTCCCATGGCCGCTCGCTCACCTTCTCTCGCCTGCGCGTTCGAAACCACGGTCGTTGACCGGTATGACGAACGCAGCGTATCGGCAGCCGGGTTCCGGCGGCAATGGGCTGCGCCGACCGGACGGGACGGAACCGGGCACGCGGCCGGGCACTCAGTCGGCAGGGAAGCGGCGGGGCGGGTCCGGGCACGCCGGGAACCCGGCGCGGACGGCCGCGCGGGAGCCGGTGCGGGAGGCCGGGGTCCTGTACGGGAGGCTGGTGCGGGCGCCTGGCACGGGTGTGCCCGTGCCGGCGGCCGCGCGGGGCGCGCCTGTGCCGGAGACCGCACCGAACCGGGCGGCCGTGTTCCCCGACCGCCGTCTCGACGCGCCGGCTGCGCCACGATGGGACCATGAGTTCCGACCCCGGCGCCACCGCCGACGTCCCCCCGCCGCCCGGTCCGCAGCTGTTCCAGCTGGTGCTGCTGCGGCGGATGGCCGACCACCAGCCCGGCCTGGTCGAGGACGCGCTGCGCGAGCTGGGCAGCGACAAGTCCGAGATGCGGGAGGCCAACCGCCGCTGGCAGGCCATGGTGCGCTCGCCGCGGGCACGCGGCTCCCTGGCCCGTTACCGCTCCCTCCTCGGCCCGCCCGAGGAGCGCCGGCGGCAGCGGATCGGCGATCTGGAGTGCGACGCGCTGCGCTGGCCGGTGCCGCTCTGGCCGGATCTGCGGTTCGAGGTGCTGGCGGCACCGGGCGGCCAAGTGTGGAACGAGTGGCTGGTCCGCGCCCCCGGCGCGGCCGGCCCCGCGCTCCGTACGCTCGGCGACCTGCGTCCCTGGTCGTGCACGGTCGACGAGGTGGCCCGCGCCTTCGCCCCGGCCACCCCGATGGAGGGCTCGGCCCCGACCCGCTGGCGGCTGGCCTTCACGGCCCCGGCCCCGGCGACCGGTGAAGTCCGCCGGGTGAGCGCGGAGTTCACCTGGGGCCTGCTCCAGCGCCTGCCGGAGACCTGAGCCGGCCGGCCCGTGCCCGGCCGGGCTTTTCCCGCATCCGGTCGCACATCCGCCCGGCCCGCCCGGAGCGGTGCGGTGCGGTGTGCAGCCCCTTGCCGCCACTCGCGTCCTCGGCCTTGGTGCTGCAGCCGGCCAGTGCCATCGTGACGACGATCGCCGCGGCGATCCCGGCCGTTCTGCTGGTGCGGTTCATGAGGTGTGCTTTTGTGGTTCGGCGGAGGTACGGACGCGGATACGGAGTCGGGCCGGGGTCCGGAAGCGGAATGGGAGTCGGGATCGGGGGCCGGCGCCGGAGCGGCCCCCGGAGCGGGACCGCCTGGCGCGGCTCATCAGCCCGGCCAGCCCGCCCGGGGCGCGGAGGAGGACGAGGACGATGGCCGCGCCGTAGAGGTAACGGGCGGCGTCGACGGGGCCGATGGCGTTCCCGCCGGCCCCCGGGGCGGCGATCAGCGGCAGATGTCGTGCTCGACGATGAGCACGGAGAGGCCGAGCCGCTCCCGTACGGCGAGGATCGTCTCGGCGGTGCGGGCCCGCTCGGCGGCGTTCATCCCGGCGACGGGCTCGTCGAGGAGCAGCAGCCGCGGCTCCAGGCACAGCGCACTGGCCATCTCGACCCGCTTCCGGTCGCCGTACGAGAGCAGGGCGACGGGCGTGCGGAACAGCGTCCCGAGGCCGACCAGTTCGGCGATCTCCCGGGCGCGCTCCAGATGGACGCGCTGCTCCCGTACCGCCCGCGGGAGGTGCAACGCGGTGCCGGCGAAGCCCGCGCGGGTGAGCACGTGCCGGCCGAGCATCAGATTGTCGGCGACGGTGCCCGCGGTCATCACGATGTTCTGGAAGGTGCGGGCGATCCCGAGGGCGGCGATGCGGTGCGGGCGCAGCCACGTCAACTCGCTGTCACCGAGGCGGACACTGCCGCTGTTCGGGCGGCAGACTCCGGAGAGGACGTTGAAGCAGGTCGACTTGCCCGCGCCGTTGGGGCCGATGAGGGCGTGGACGGTGCCGGGTTCGACGGTGAAGCCGACGCCGTCGAGCGCCAGCAGCCCGGAGAACCGTACGGTGACGTCCTCGACCCGCAGCGGCGGTGTGCCGGCGGACCGGGTGGGCACGGCGGACCCGGCCGGCCCGGCGCCGGCCGAGGCCCCGGCAGCGGTCGCGGCAGCGGTCACGGTTCTCTTC
>DOWQ01000558.1 GCA_003519485.1 Streptomyces sp.
CCCGCACTGAAACTGTGGGGCGGCGCCCCGGCCGCCGTGTTCCACAAGGACGACCTGCGCACCGAGACCGCGGGCGAGACCTTCGGCCCGGCGCTCACGGAGGCGCTGGACGACGGCAGGACCCACGTCGCCGTCGTCCTCAACGCCATCGACGACCGGCTCGCCAAGGACCAGAAGCTCGGCGACGGCGCCTGGCGGATCGGCGACGTGCCCGGCCTGCGCGACCTGCTGCGGGTGGCGGCCACCCAGGGCATGGCGGTCGTCCTCACCAGCGACCACGGCCACGTCGTGGACCGGCACGGCACGAAGGTCGACACCGCCGCCGACCCCGCGTCCGCCCGTCACCGCCTGCCCGGCGGCGGGCCCCTCGGGGAACGCGAGATCGCCCTGTCCGGACCGCGCGTGGTCGCGCCCGAACCCGGTGCGTCCGTCGTCGCCCTGTGGGACGCCGACTCCCGTTACACCGCCCTCAAGGCCGGCTACCACGGCGGAGCGTCGCTCGCCGAGGTCACCATCCCGGTGCTGGCCTTCCTGCCGTTCGGCGCGGAGCCTCCCAAGGGCTGGCGGGAACTGGGCGACCAGCGGCCGGTCTGGTGGGCTCCTGAGGAGGCGGGAGCGGCACCGCTGCCGGACGAGCACGCCGCTCGGCCGATGACCGCGACGGCTCCCGCTCCCAAGAAACCGACGGGCAAGGCCAAGAAGGAGCAGGCGGAGGTCGCCCGGATGCACGAGGCGCTCTTCGACGTGGCGCTGACGACCGAGGGAGACGACGCCCTGCTCACCCCGACCGTTGTCTCCCGGATTGAGACGTTGGTGACGGCACTGCTCGACTCGGAGACGTACCAGGCGCAGCTCGGCGGCCTGGCCCGCAAGCCGCAGCAGGAGCAGGTCCACAAGGCGCTCGCCGCCCTGCTGGACGCGGGCGGCACCCTGCCCGTGACCGCGCTCGCCCAGCGCGCCGGCATGCCCACCGTCCGGGGCGACGGCTTCGCCGCAGTCGTGCGGCAACTCCTCAACTACGACGGCGTACAGGTCTTGGAGACCCTTCCGGACGGCCGCACGCTGCGGCTCCACGAGTCATTGCTGCGCGAGCAGTTCGCCCTCGGGACGGGCTGACGGCGTCACGAGGCGAACGCCCGCAGCACCTTCGCGAAGGTCGTCAGCTCGTCGATCGTCTCCGGCGGGAGCGGCTTCTCGTCGAAGTGGGCGATCCGGTTACGGATGTCCTTCACCCGTTTCAGCAGGCTGACGAACTGCTCCCGGGGCATGTTCGGCCACTGCAGCGCCTCCCAGTTGCGGTCGGCCCGCTCGGCGAAGGACTGCTTCGTCTGGTCGCCGTCCAGGAGCCTCAGATAGTCGCCGAACATCAGGTCCGACACCTGGCCGGTGCGATGCTCCGGTTTCTTGTTCGTCTGGACCGCTTTGACGGCCTCCAAGTCCAGTGCAGCGCCCAGACAGCGGCGCAGCAGTGACTCGATCTCGCCCATGATGAAGAAGGGCCGCGCCGCCCCCTCGAAGCGTTCCGTGATGTCCGCGGTGGTGACGACGCCCGAGAGGCAGCCGTCGTCGCCGCGGACGAGTAGATAGCCGTGCTCGCGGACGACCGGGAGGGCGGTGAAGAACTCCTGGCGGGTGTCGGCGACGGGCAGCGAGTCCTTCTCCATCGCGTTGTCGAGCGTGGCGGGCTTCCCCGCCTCGTACATCTTGGCCACTGACCCCCAGGTGACGACTCCGTGAACCTGTGCCATGCCGGTGGTCACCGGGACCTGGGAGAGGCCCTTCGTGCGCATGAGGAAGGTCGTCTGGGACAGCGGAGTGCCGGGACCCACGGACACCACGCCGCGCCGTGCCGACGGGATGTCGCCGAGCAGCAGCCGCTGCGGCAGGGCGTGGGAGGGCAGGGCGTCATCGGTCGCGTCGGCCTCGTCACCCGCGCCGGCCGGCGCCCGCTGCGCGGGCACGGACGCCAGCGGAACGACGTCGACGCTGCTGCGCAGACCGCAGACGGCGAAGTCCGGCAGCGTGGTCAGACCGGCGTCCGTGAACGCCTGCGAGATACGGTGCACCGTCCGGTGGTCGCGGACCCTGACCTGGAACAGGTCGAGGATCTCCTGTACGGACACCGTCCTGCCCTTGAGCGAGGCGACGTCCCGCTCGTGAGACCCGGTCGTCATCGGACGTCCGCCTCCGGCAGGTCGCGGAGCATCGTCTTCTTGCCCATGGCGGAGTGCACCAGGTCCTGCAACTGCTTGGAGCGGTCCCGGTAGAAGCGCTCGTAGTCGTTCCCGCGCAGCGCGTCCGGATCGATCAGGTGGGTGGACAGGACGTCGTCGAACCATTCGGGACGCATGTCGGAGGCGGCGATCATCGTGGACAGGTACGACGACGGCGCTCCCGTCATGTCCATCGCCGCGCGGTAGGACAAGGGGGTCTTGTTCACGATCGAACCCGTGGGCAGACCCTGGCTGTTGCCCTGCCGGAACCACGTCTTGGGGAAGATCTGCCGGACGTGCACGCTGTACTCGTCCAGCCTTCCGGGGCTGAGCGGAGCGTCCGTGTGGTGCCAGTCCACCGCCCCCTGCTTGACCAGCAGGGCGTAGATGCCCTTGTAGGCGGCGCTGTTGCGGGTGCTGAGGGTGTCGAGGCGCTCGGCGAAGAAGAACGCCTCCGTGACCGTCTCCGGGGCCCTCTCGTCCTGTGCGATCCAGGGGATGAGCTGTTCGACGTCCTTGGTGAAGCGCGTCTCCGTGGAGCCGCCGTACATCTCACCGAGCACCCCGCACCAGTACCACTGCTCGATCTTCTCCTCCGCCCCCAGACCGTCGGTCGCCGTGTCGAGGACGGCGCGGACGGCCGCGAGCGGGACGAGCTGTGTCTTGTACGGCAGGTCGGCCGGGCGGACGATGCACTGCCGCTCCAGGAAGTCGCCCACCCATGCGAAGGCGTCGGCGAGCTTGGGCGCCAGGCGGACGAAGTCGGCGAGGGGCAGGTCCAGCAGGTCGCGGCGCTTGCAGGAGACCGTGGTCCCGACACCCTGCTGCTTCCGCTCCCAGGTGCGCACCAGCGCGATGGCCTGCAGGAAGTCGATGCTGCTCAGCCCGTTCTCCGGGCCGCTGTCGAGATGGCCGAAAACCGGGTACTTGCTCGCCAGGGCCTGCTTGATCTCCTGCCACACCACCGGAAGCTGGTAGTAGTCCCCGGTCCGCTCCACGTGGTCACGGTCCCCGGCGTACGTGGCGGTGAGCAGTTCGAAGACGTTCAGCGGCACGCCGCCCGTGTTGACCCGCTCGAACACCGCGCAGACGGCGTCCATGGAGGTGGATGCGGCCAGCCGGATCATCGGCACCTGGAAGGCACGGACCTGTTGGAGGACCGCCTCGTCGAACTGGCCCCACAGGTCCCAGTTCCGGTCCTCGTCCGCCTTGATGTACGCCCTCTTCCACTCGTTCACGCGCTGGGCGTCGAAGACGAAGTGCAAGGGGAAGAGCCCGGCCGCGCACTCGGCCTCGGTGGTGGTCAGATCCAGGACCACGGTGCGGTTGAAGTCCGTCCGCAAGACCTTGTCGGCCGGGACGGACACGATGGCCTCGTCGCGGTCCGCGGACTGCCCCACGGCCTTCGCGATGTCGACGTAGTACCACCGCTGGACGGGTTTGCCCCGGGCGTCCGCCGTCTCCACGGGGGCATCCAGCCACAGGGACTGGAAGAGTGCGGTGAGGCGCTGCTGCCCGTCCAGCAGCAGGAGGTCGGCCGCCGGGTCCTTGTCCGGCCGCGCGCCGGTGAGGGTCCGGGAGCGGAACCGGGTGGCGCCGCCGGTCTGCAGCGTCATCACCACGCCGAGCGGATAGTCCAGCGTGACCGTCGCGACGATCGCCCGGATCCGGTCGTCGTCCCACTTCCAGTTCCGCTGGAAGTCGGGCAGCTGTAAGGAACCCGAGGCGACGTCCGCCAGTACGTCCTTGAGCTTCACGTTGTCGAGGGCCGCCATGTGATTCCACTCCCCGTCCTGTCACCTGTACGGAGAGTGATTCCAGCAGTGCTGTCCGGTGACCGTCAACCGGTTCGCCGAAGAAGCGGATCACCGGGGCCACCCCGCCCGGCCGACCCTGCAAGCGCTGCACGCCGTGCTTCACGTGGTGAAGCACGTTCGTCCCCGCGCTGAGAACGGCGATGAAAGCGTGCCGGCGTGCTGGGAGATGAAACACTGTTCTCTGTGAGCACCACCGGATCCAAGCGCCCCGCCCAGGTCAGCGCGGCCCGCCGCCGTACCGTCGTCGACGCACTGCGCCGCGGGGCCGTACCCGAGAGCGGCCTCGACCTGCTCGCCACCGGGCTCGACCGGTTCGAGGCGGCCCTCGACGCGGAACTGGACGCCGTCGCGTCCGGCGGGTCCGTGTTCAAGGCCGTGCGCGGTGAGTACGGCTCCGGCAAGACCTTCTTCACCCGCTGGCTGGGGGAGCGGGCCAAGCGGCGGAATTTCGCCGTGGCGGAGATCCAGATCTCGGAGAACGAGACGCCGCTGCACAAGCTGGAGACGGTCTACCGGCGGCTCACCGAGCGCCTCACCACCTCCAGCTTCCCGCCCAGCGCCCTGCGCGCGGTGGTCGACGCCTGGTTCTACGCCTTGGAGGAGGACGCCCTCGCGGCCGGCGCGACCGAGGACGAACTGTCCGGCGAAGTGGAGAAACTGCTCGTCGCGCGGCTCGCCGAAGTCTCCCGGCACGCCCCGTCCTTCGCCACCGCCCTGCGCGGCTACCGGGCCGCCCTCGCCGACGGCGACGAGGCGACCGCCGCGGCCGTCCTGGCGTGGCTCGGCGGCCAGCCGCACGTCGCCGCCTCCGCCCGCAGGTCCGCCGGAGTGCGCGGCGACCTCGACCACTTCGGGGCGCTCGGCTTCCTGCAGGGCCTGCTCACCGTGCTGCGCGACTCGGGGCACACCGGGCTCTTCGTCGTCCTCGACGAGGTCGAGACGCTGCAGCGGGTCCGCTCCGACGCCCGCGACAAGGCGCTCAACGCGCTGCGACAGCTCATCGACGAGGTGCACTCCGGCCGCTTCCCCGGTCTGTACCTCGTCATCACCGGCACCCCGGCCTTCTACGACGGGCAGCAGGGCGTCCAGCGCCTGGCCCCGCTCGCCCAGCGGCTCGCCACCGACTTCACCACCGACCCGCGCTTCGACAACCCCCGCGCGGTGCAGATCCGGCTGCCCGGCTTCACCCAGGAGTCCCTGGTCGGCCTCGGCGTCACCATCCGGGACCTGTACGCGGACGCCGCCACGCAGCCCGAGCGCGTACGGACGGTCGTCGACGACGCCTACGTCGCGGACCTCGCGCGGGCCGTCGGCGGGGCACTGGGCGGGAGGGTCGGGGTGGCGCCCCGGCTGTTCCTGAAAAAGCTGGTGGGGGATGTGTGCGACCGCGTGGACCAGTTCGACGACTTCGACCCCCGGCGGCACTACAAGCTGACGGTGGCGAGCAGCGAGCTCACTGACGTGGAGCGGAACCTGGCCGCCGCGTCCGCCGGCGGTTCCGCGTCCGCCGACGACATCGACCTGGAGCTGTGATGGGGGACGCCGAAGGCCCGGCCGGGGCGGAGCCGGCCGGGGGAGAGGCCGACGTACTGGACCGGCTCGACCCTGTCGTCCTGCACCACATCGTCAACACCCTCGGCTGGCCCGACCTGCGCCCCCTGCAGCGGGCGGCGATCACTCCGCTCATGGACGGCGAGGACGTCGTCCTGCTGGCCCCGACGGCCGGCGGCAAGACCGAGGCGGCCTGCTTCCCGCTGCTGTCGGCGATGGCCGGACATCGGTGGACCGGCACCTCGGTGCTGTACCTGTGCCCCCTCAAAGCGCTCCTCAACAACCTCGCCGGTCGCGTCGACACCTACGCCCAGTGGCTGGGACGGCGCGCCGCCCTCTGGCACGGCGACACCAAGGAGTCGCAGCGGCAGCGCATCCGCGCCGAGGCGCCGGACATCCTGCTGACCACGCCCGAGTCGCTCGAGGCGATGCTGATCGGCGTCAAGACTGACCACGCGCGCCTGCTGGGGACCGTACGGGCCGTCGTCGTCGACGAGGTGCACGCCTTCGCGGGCGACGACCGGGGCTGGCACCTGCTCGCCGTGCTCGAACGGCTGGAGCGGGTCACCGGCCGGCCCATCCAGCGCGTCGGGCTCTCGGCGACCGTCGGCAACCCCGGGCACCTGCTGCGCTGGCTGCAAGGGGCCGGTGCCGGGAGCCGCACCGGGCAGGTTGTCGCACCGGGTGTTCACTTGCCTGCCACCGGTGCGTCCGGACCCGGGGAGCAAGCCGCCGAAGCTTCCTCCCGCAGATCCGCCGGTGAGGTGGAACTCGACTACGTGGGCTCCCTCGACAACGCCGCCAAGCTCATCGCCTCCCTGCACCGGGGGGAGAAACGCCTCGTCTTCTGCGATTCGCGCCGTCAGGTCGAGGAGCTGGGTGCCGCTCTCCGGGCCCGCGAGGTGACCGTCTTCCTGTCGCACGCCTCCCTCTCCGTCGACGAACGCACCCGCTCCGAGCAGGCCTTCGCCGAGGCGCGCGACTGCGTCATCGTCTCCACCTCCACCCTCGAACTCGGCATCGACGTGGGTGATCTGGACCGCGTCGTCCAGATCGACTCCCCGGCCTCCGTCGCCTCCTTCCTGCAGCGCATCGGCCGCACCGGCCGACGCGAGGGCACGGTGCGCAACTGCCTGTTCCTCACCACCCGCGAGGACACGCTGCTCCAGGCGGCCGGGCTGCTTCTGCTGTGGTCCCGCGGCTGGGTGGAACCGGTTCTCCCGCCGCCCGAGCCGCGACACCTCGTGGCCCAGCAGCTCCTCGCCGTCACCCTGCAACAGCACAAGCTCGGCGACCGCCTGTGGGAGCGGCAGTGGAACGGCCTCGCCCCCTTCGACCGGTCCGCCGCCCCGATCCTGCGCTTCCTCACCGAGGAGGGCTTCCTCGACAGCGACGGCGGCCTGCTGTTCGTCGGCCCCGAGGCGGAACGCCGTTTCGGCAAGCGGCACTTCATCGAGCTCACCGCGTCCTTCACCGCGCCGCCGCAGTTCACCGTGCTGTCCGGGCGCACGGAGATCGGCCGCACCGACCCGAGCGTGCTCACCGAGGAACGCCCCGGCCCGCGGCGCCTGCTGCTCGGCGGACGGAGCTGGCAGGTCACCTACATCGACTGGCTGCGCAAGCGGGTCTTCGTCGAGCCAGCCGACAGCGGAGGCGTCGCCAAGTGGATGAACGGCGGCATCGCCGGACTGTCGTACGCCCTGACGCGCGCCATGCGTGAGGTGCTGCTGGGCGCGGACCCGCCCGTCTCCCTCACCCGGCGGGCCGAGGCGTGCCTGGCCGGGCAGCGCGAGACCGACGCCCCCGACACCGTGCACCCGGACGGCACACTGGTCACCCGCGTCGGACGTGACGTGCGTTGGTGGACCTGGGCCGGCTACCGCGCCAACGCCACCCTCGCCGCCACCCTCCAGCCGGTCGCCGACCCCCTGCAGCGCCCCACCGACTGCTGGCTGCGCCTGCGCGAGGACCTCACCCCGGCGGACTGGCGCGCGGCCCGCGAGAGCGTCGGCGAGAACTTGGTCCTGCCCGACGTGGACCCCCGAGCCGTACGCGGCCTGAAGTTTTCCGCCGCTCTCCCGGAACGCCTCGCCGTCGCCACGGTCGCGGCCCGGCTCGCGGACTTCGAGAGCGCCCGTGCGGTGCTGTCGGAGCCCGCGCGTCTCGTCGACCTGAGCAGCTCCGCCTGACCCGGTCGGCCGGAATCGGTTCGAGGGCCGCCCGCACCTCGTCCACCGATATGTCCTGGCCGACGGCGAACAGATTCTTTGTGCCGCGCACACCCTGTTCGCGGCCCCGGAGGAAGCTGGGCCCGTCACTACAGCTGGAGCCACACCCAGTGCCACACGTGCTGCCCCCGCACTCCCGCCGAGCGTGGGCAGGCATGAACTGACTGATAACCATTGAGCTGCTGGTCAGTAGGTCAGTAGCTCGCTGAGGGTCCGGTACGTGTGGAGTTCCTCCTTCGTGAACCAGAGCCGCACCTCGTACGCGGCTTCTTGCTGGTTCGCCGATGCGTGCACGACGTTGGCCATCCCCTTACCGGTGACGTTGCTCGCCTTGCTGCTGAAATGGGACGCTCGCCCGACCGAAGGATGCCACTCACATGATCAGCCCCAAGATGCCTGAGAACGACACCGTCTACAGCCGCAGCGGCGACTCCGTGGTCTTCAACCAGCTCGCCCTGAAGATAGAGATGGGCGAGGTCAGCAACGAGGACTACTGCTGGACGACATGATCGCCACCGTCGGCGACCGCGTCCCCGGCGCCCGGATCGTGGAGAAGGAGCACGCCCGCCAGGCACCTCCGCTGAACACCGCGATCTACTACGACACGGAGGACTACCGGATCCTGCGGACCGGCGCGCTGCTGCGCACCTCCTGCAACAAGATCACGCACGCCTTCTGCGCCTTCAAGGCGGCGCAGGACGAGAACCACGTGCGGCGTGACCACCGCCACGTCTTCGACGGCGAGGAGAAGGCCACCATCCAGGCCGCCCCCGACTCCCCGGAAGCGGTCGCGGTCGTCCAGCGGCTGCTCGCCCGTACGGACATCCAGCACCCGGGCCTGCACCTCGAGGAGACGTACGGGATTCCGCGCACCGAGCTGATCCCGACCGTCAAGCTCGACGACCTCCGCTACACCTTGTTCGTCTGGCTGGACAAGCGGGACGCGCTGCGGTGCAGCATCGACCGGGCCACCGTGTCCAACCTGCGGCTGCCCGAGGCGGAACGGGTGGAGCGGCCCGCCTCGGAGGTCGAACTGGCCATCTACCCGCGCGTCGAGCCGGAGATCGCCCGGGACCAGCGCGTGGTGGAGCTCTTCAATGTGCTCTCCGAGAACCTGTGCGCGCGCTTCGACACCAAGGTCACCTCCGACATCAAGTACCAGCGCTCGGCGACGGCCCTGGGCATGGGCGGCCGCTGAGTCCCGCCGGAATCGCAGAGGCCACTCGTGGAGGACAACCCGTGAAGTCTATCTCGTGCGCCACGGCCAGTCACAGTGGCAGGTCAGCCCCAGCGAGGACTGGGACACCAGTCTCAGCCCGCTCGGGCACGACCAGGCCAAGCACCTGGGGCAGTGGTTCACCGAGGACGCTCCCCTCGACGCCGCCACCCGGCTGACCGTCGGCAGCGTGTTGACCAGTCCGCTGAAGCGGGCCCGTGAGACGGCCGAGTACCTCTGTGAATCCCTCGAACTGTCCGCGGAGGTGCAGCCCACGCTCACGGAGGCCACGTTCCACGTCGTATCCGAACTCCCGCGAGCAGCGGCTCCGTTCGTTCCGTGGCCCGAGGACCCGTTGTCCGCGCGCTACCTCGACTTCCGCGCCCAGGCGCGGGCCGCCCTGGCGGAACTCACCCGCCGGGCCGAGGAGACGCGGCAGCCGGTGCTCGCGGTGACGCACGGCGGACTCATCAAGACGGTCGTCCGCACGATCGCGGAGTCCGACTCCTTCTGCCTCAAGCTCTACAACTGCGGAATCAACGCGATCGAGTGGACCAACGGGCGATGGCGGGTGGTGCACGTCAACCTCTGGGACCATCTGCCGCCGGCGCTTCGCACCACCTGACGGCAGCCGCACCCCCGCCCCCCGACGTCCGGAAAGGAAGTCATGAACGCACCCCGGCCCACGGTCGAAGACCTGATCACTCTCTACGGTCTTGAGCCCATGCCGCTGGAGGGAGGCCTGTTCCGGCGCACGTGGGCGGGCCCGCCTCGCCCCGACGGGCGTCCCACCGGCTCGGCGATCACCGTGCTCCTCTCCCCGGCGGACGACCAGTTCTCGGCCATGCACCGGCTCCCCGCGGACGAGGTCTGGCACTTCTACCTGGGTGACCCGGTCGAACTGGTGCTGCTCGAACCGGACGGCGGCAGCCGCGTGGTCGTCCTGGGCCAGGACGTACTCGGCGGCCAGCACGTCCAGTTCACGGTCACCGCCGGAACCTGGATGGGTGGCCGGGTCGTGGCCGGAGGCCAGTGGGCACTCTTCGGCTGCACCATGGCCCCCGGATTCAGCTCGGAGGACTACGAGGGCGGCGACGCCCGGGCGCTGAGCGCTCAGTACCCCGAAGCGGCCGGTCTCATCGAGGCACTGTGCCGGCCGGGAGTACCGCTGCGCCATCAGTCCGGGTCCGAGGGCACGATCGGACGGCCCGCTGCCATGTCCGTGAGTTCCCCGCGCGCTGAGACGCACCGCTCCGGCTTCCCCGATCTGACCGGACAGACCGTACTCGTCACCGGTGCCAGTGGCGGGATCGGCAGTGCCATTGCCCAACGGTTCGCGCAGGCCGGCGCGGCCGTGGTCGTCCACGGGCACAGCGGCAAGGGCCGGGCCGAGCAGCTCGTCGCCGAGCTGACGGCCCAGGGTCACCGGGCCCTGGCCCTGTCCGCAGATCTCACGGACGAGGCCGCCTGCCGTCGCCTGGTGGCGGACAGCGCCGCATGGTCGGGACGGCTCACCGGGCTCGTCAACTGCGCCGGCATCCAGCCGGTGCGGCAACTGGCCGAGATGACCACCGCCGAGTGGCGGCAGGTTCTCGACACCAACCTGGTGGGCGCCTTCGCATGCACCCAGGCGGCGGCCCCCGTGCTGGCCGACTGCGGAGGCGGAAGCATTACTCACATCGCCTCCATCGAGGGGCGTCATCCGGCCCGCAACCATGCGCACTACTGCTCCTCCAAAGCCGCCCTCATCATGCACGCCCGCACCGCTGCGCTCGAATACGGGCGTCGGGGGATCCGCGTGAACACCGTCAGCCCCGGACTGATCGACCGGCAGGGGCTCCAGGAGGAGTGGCCCGCCGGGTTCCACCGCTGGCAGAAGGCCGCACCGCTGGGCCGGCTCGGCCGGGCGCAGGACGTGGCGGACGCGTGTGTCTTCCTCGCCTCCCCCCTCGCCTCCTGGATCAGCGGCCACGACCTCGTCGTGGACGGCGGAGTCTCCTCCGTACCCACCTGGTAGCCGCGAGTGCCCTGGCGGCGACCGGCCTTCCGACAACCAGCAAGGAGTCACAGCCGATGAGTACGCTCAGTACGCCTGGTTCCATACGGACGGACCCGCCGACCACCTACGAGGGACTCTGCCGGCAGCTCGCGAGCCTGCCGATCGACCGCAGCGACGACACCGTGCGGTCCAGCCTCGAATTCGTGCACGCGCTGGGCTCGAGCGCCGGTCTCCCCGCGCTGCTGCGCGAGGTCCTGGCCGACGACCGTCTGCTCGCCTCCATCGCGCAGCGCTCGTACCAGCACACCAACCACTTCGACAAGATCGTGCTGGTGGACCCCGGCACCCAGCTCGGCCACCGGTTGACCCTCCACCTGTGGAACCCGCCCTACTCCGACGCCGAGGCCGAGGACGAGCAGATCCACGACCACCGCTTCAGCTTCTGGTCCCACGTCGTCGCTGGCACCCTCACCTGACAGAACTTCGTACGCGACGCGACCGGAACGTCCTTCGGCGAGTACCAGTACATCCCCGAGAAGCTCAACAGCGTCGCCACGGTGGGCAACTTCTACGTCAACGTCGGCGACTCTCCCTTACTCGCGACGGACCGCCCCCGTATCGAGGCGGGCACGTCCTACGACCTCACGTACGACCGGATCCACCGCGTGATCCTGCCCCACGACGATCTGACCTGCACCCTCGTGCTGCGCGGCCCCAGGCAGAAGAACTACGCGAGCGTGTTCAGCAACTCGGTCAAGTACGACCCCACGGAGAACCACATGTTCTCCGAGGCAGAACTCGCGGACAAGCTCCGCATCGTCCTCGACCACTGCTGATCCATCAGTCAACTGACGGGAGCCCCCATGCACACGCCCCAGATCCATGCGGAAGAGCCCATCTACAGCCGGACGGGAGACTTTGCGGTCTTCAACCAGCCGGGTGTCAAGCTTGCCTTCTCGGACGACACCACGGACGAGGACTACTACGCCTGGCTCGACGACATGCACGTCCGGATCGGGGACCT
>DOWQ01000456.1 GCA_003519485.1 Streptomyces sp.
CGCGGAGGCGGCGGAGCTCCGCGCGGGACCGGCCGCCGTGGTGGCCCCGGTGGAGGTTCGGAACGTTCCGTAGGCGCCGGCGGACGTATCGGAAGCTACGGCCTGCCGCCCGCGTGGATCAGGCCGGTCTCGTAGGCGAGCACGACGACCTGAACCCGGTCGCGGAGACCGAGCTTGGCGAGTATCCGGCCGACATGGGTCTTGACCGTCGCCTCGGAGAGCACGAGATGGGCCGCGATCTCGCCGTTCGAAAGGCCCTGGGCGACGAGCAGCAGGACCTCGTGCTCGCGTTCGGTCAGCCGGCCGATTCGGCCCTCGGCGGGCGCGCTCACGGTGCTCGGCAGCATCGGCATGAAGCGGTCGAGGAGCCGCCGCGTGGTGGTCGGGGCGACGACGGCGTCACCGCTGTGCACCGCGCGGATCGCCGCCAGCAGTTCGGCCGGTGGCACGTCCTTGAGCATGAAGCCGCAGGCGCCGGCCTTGAGCGCGGAGAAGGCGTACTCGTCGAGGTCGAAGGTGGTCAGGATCAGCACCTTGGGCGCGTCCTCCTGGGCGCAGAGCCGCCGCGTCGCCTCCACCCCGTCCATCCTGGGCATCCGGACGTCCATCAGGACGACATCGGCCCGCGTCGCCCGCAGCACCTCGATGGCCTCGGCGCCGTCGCCGGCCTCGGCCACGACCTCCATGTCGGGCTGCGCCGCCAGCACCATGCGGAAGCCGGTGCGGAGCAGCACCTGATCGTCGACGAGCATCACGCGGATGGACATGTCTGGGTGGTCCCTTTCGTGTGGCCGAGCCGTTGCGGCCGGGCCGGGGGTGGCCGGTCAGTGGTGGCCGGTCCGTGGTGGCCGGTTTTGTGCGGTCGGTGGGCGGGCGGTCAGTGGGCGGTCGGCCGGTTTCGTACGTCAGGCCGTCCACGCGCCCGCGCCTACGTACGTACGTGCGTACGACCGGCGGTGTCAGTCCGCCGGCCGCAGCGGGAGCACCGCGCTGATCCGGAAGCCGCCGCCCGGTCCGGGCCCGGCGTTCAGGCTGCCGCCGACCATACCGACGCGCTCCCGCATCCCGATCAGCCCGTGCCCCAGGCCGTCCGCCCCGCCCTCCTCGTACATCTTCCGCTGCGCGCCCCGGCCGTCGTCCTCGACGAGCAGCTTCAGCGCGCTCTCGCCGTAGCTGAGCCGCACGGTGGCGCCGGCGTGCGGGCCGCCGTGCTTGCGGGTGTTCGTCAGCGCCTCCTGGACGATCCGGTACACGGTCAGTTCGACGCCGCTGGCCAGCGGGCGGGGGCTGCCGCCGACCTCGAAGTCCACCGGCAGGCCGGCCCCCCGTACCTGCTCGATGAGGTCGCCGAGCTGCCCCACGTCGGGCTGGGGGACGTACTCACCGCTCTCGGCGGGCTCCTCCGTGCGCAGCACCCCGAGCAGCCGGCGCATCTCGGCCAGCGCCTGCCGGCCCGTGCCCGAGATCGTCTCCAGGGCCTGTCTGGTCTGCTCCGGCGCGGTGTCGAAGACGTACGCCGCGCCGTCCGCCTGGACGACCATCACCGAGACGTTGTGCGCCACGACATCGTGCAGCTCGCGTGCTATCCGGGCGCGTTCGGCGGCGACCGCGACCTTCGCCTGCGCCTCGCGCTCGCTCTCGAGCCGGGCCGCGCGCTCCTCCAGCTGCGCGTAGTAGGCGCGCCGGGTGCGCAGCGAGTCACCGAGCACCCAGGCGAGGGCGAACGGCACGGTCGTGAAGACGGCGAAGACGACGCCCTGCGGGACGTTGACGTTGTCCGGGGGCCAGCGGGCGGCCGCGATGGTCGGGGCCAGCAGCCCGCCGATCAGCCCGAACCGGGAGGACCAGGCGGCGCCCGTGGCGGCCGCCGTGTAAATGGCGACGAGCATCGCGAAGTCCGCGACGTTCGTCTCGACGTCGAAGACGACCTGCGCGACGCCGCACGCGGCGGCCAGCAGCAGCGCCTTCTCCGGGGAGCGGCGCCGGACGGCCACGACCGCGCACAGGCCGAAAGTGATCGGTACCGCCGCGACGCGCCCGTCCTGTCCGACGGCCGACGTCACGATCCACACGCCGGAGACCGCGAGCAGCACGACGGCCCAGAAGGCGTCGACACCGCTCGGGTGCCTGCGGATGAAGTCGTAGAAGCGCTGCACGTCACCCAGCGTAGGCAGCGAATCGCGCTGCGCGGGTCACCCGGAGGGCCGATACCGGGAGCCGGGACGTACTCCCCAAGGTGGACACCNNCGGTCCGGGCGTCACGCATACGGTGGGGATGTGCTGAGTGACGGGGACGAGCGGCGGGGCTGGCGGGCGGCCACCGAGCGCGCGCTGTACGGACCGGACGGCTTCTACGTGCGGGAGCGGCCCGCCGGGCACTTCCGCACCTCCGTCCACGCCTCGCCGCTCTTCGCCGGTGCCGTGGCCGAGTTGCTGGTCCGGGTGGACGAGGCGCTGGGCGGGCCGGACGAACTGGCGCTGGTGGACGTGGGCGCGGGGCGCGGCGAGCTGCTCACCGGGGTGCTGGAGCGCGTACCGCGGGAGCTGAGCGCGCGGCTGCGGCCGTGCGCCGTCGAGCGCGCCGCGCGCCCGGACGGCCTGGACCCGCGGATCGAGTGGCTC
>DOWQ01000387.1 GCA_003519485.1 Streptomyces sp.
GCCCGCTCCCCGCCCCGGCGTCGGCCCCGGAGGCCTCCGCGCCGGCCCGCGCCCCCGCGTCGGACCCGGCCCCGGCATCGCCCCCTGCCTCCGGCCGGTCGCTCACCCGTATCCCAGCGCGTGCAGCCGCTCGTCGTCGATCCCGAAGTGGTGTGCGATTTCGTGCACCACCGTCACCTCGGACTCCGCGACGACCTCCTCGTGGGTCTCGCACATCCGGAGGGTCGGCCCCCGGTAAATGATGATCCGGTCGGGCAGCACGCCCGCGTACCACTCGCCGCGCTCCGTCAGCGGCGTCCCCTCGTAGATCCCGAGGAGTTCCGGGTCGTCCGCCGGCGGCTCGTCCTCGACGAACACGGCGACGTTGTCCATCAGCCGGGTCAGCTCCGGCGGGATGCGGTCCAGCGCCTCGGCGACCAATTCCTCGAAGTCCTCACGCGTCATCTCCAGCACGCGGCCATTGTCCGCCACCCGCCGTCCTTACGCCGGGCGGCTTCCGGGGCAATCCGGCCGCATGACGACTGCCCCATCCGGGCATACGGCAGCAATGGCACGCGAACCGCTCCTCCGCCGTTTCCGCATGCCCAGCTGGGGCGGGGGCAAGGACGCGGGCGGGGGCTCGCCGGGCCGGTCCCCGGCGCCGCGCCGGGCGCCGCAGTCGCCGTTCCCCGATCCGCCGGGCCCCGCCCGGAGCCCGTACGCACGGGCGTTCGGTCTGCTCTGCGTCGTGCTGATCGGGGCCTGGCTGGGTCTGCTCGTCGTCGGCAGCGTGCGTACTCCGGTCGGGCCCATGGACACCCGGATGACGCTGCGGCCGTCCTTCTCGGGCGGCACAAAGATCAACGTGTCACCGCTCGGCGCCCTCGAACTCCGGAGCCACGCCTCGCCGCTCCGGCTCGATGTGGACATCGACCAGCTCGACCCGGAGCGCTCCCGGGCCCTCGTCAACCACCCGGAGCGGATCGCCGGCCTCCAGGAGGAGATCACCCGCGACGTCGCCGCGGGCACCGTCGACCTCGGGGTGCGGTCCCTCGTGGCCGCGGTCTCCGGCGCCACCGTGCTCGGCCTCGTCGTCTACCGGTGCCCGCGCCGCGCGCTCACGGCGGGCGGCCTGACGCTGGTGCTGCTGGCCGGATCGGGCGTGGCCGCGTACACCACCTGGAACCCCAAATCCGTGCTGGAGCCCAAATTCTCGGGGCTGTTGAGCAGCGCTCCGAGCGTCGTCGGCAACGCCCGCAACATCGTCAGCGACTTCGACGCCTACCAGCGGGAGCTGGCCCGGCTCGTCACCAACGTCACCAAGCTGTACGACGCGACCGCGACGCTCCCCACGTACCAGCCGGACCCGACGACGATGCGCGTCCTGCACGTCTCCGACATCCATCTCAACCCGGCGGCCTGGCACATCATCGAGTCGCTCGTCGAGCAGTACGAGATCGACGTGATCATCGACACCGGCGACACCATGGACCACGGCACCTCGGCCGAGAACGGCTTCCTCGAACCGATCCGCGACCTCGGCGCCCCGTACGTCTGGGTGCGCGGCAACCACGACTCGGCGGTGACGCAGAAGTACCTCGAACGGCGCAAGGGCGTCCACGTCCTCGACGGCGGCGAGCCGGTACGGGTCGCCGGGCTGCGCATCGCGGGCATCGGCGACCCGCAGTTCACCCCGGACCGCTCCGTGAAACCCGCCGGCGACGACACGGAGCGGGCGGCGGGCCGCAAGCTGGCCTCGGCGCTCCGGCTCCAGAAGTCCGCCGGCACCCCGGTCGACATCGCGGCCGCCCACAACCCGGAGGCGGCCCGGCAGACCGCCGGCACGGTCCCGCTCGTACTGGCCGGCCACACGCACAACCGCAAGACCAGCACCCTGGACGGCGGCACCCGGCTGATGATCCAGGGCTCGACGGGCGGCGACGGGCTGCGCGCGGTCGAGGGCGACGAGCCGGCCGACGTCCAGGCGTCCGTCCTCTATCTGGACCGGGACACCCATCTGCTCCAGGCGTGGGACGAGATCACCCTCGGCGGCCTGGGCCTGTCGACGGCCGAGGTCAGCCGCCACCTGCCGAAGGAGAACACGCCGGGAGCGGCCCCCTCGCCCTCAACGTCCTCCCCGACCCCCCGCGACGCCTCCGGCGCGCCGCCCTCCGCCCCGGACTCCCCGACCCCGGCACCGGCCCCGTCAACATCGCCGTAATCCGTTTTGGCGATCTCTCCCCGCATCCCATATGCTTCTCACGTCCCCGACGGCGCCGCAAAGCGCTCAGGTGGGCCATTCAGCCCTCATCGTCTAGTGGCCCAGGACGCCGCCCTTTCAAGGCGGTAGCACGGGTTCGAATCCCGTTGGGGGCACGCAACACCATGTGCGAGACTAGTGCTCGCACTAGCTTGGTCCTGTGGAGCAGTTTGGAGTGCTCGCCACCCTGTCAAGGTGGAGGCCGCGGGTTCAAATCCCGTCAGGACCGCTGCGGCTGGGTAGCTCAGTTGGTACGAGCGTCCGCCTGAAAAGCGGAAGGTCGCCGGTTCGACCCCGGCCCCAGCCACCGCAGCCCACCAGGGCAAAAAGGCCCCCGACGGAATCCGCCGGGGGCCTTTTGACGTGCTCTGCGCCAGCGCGTACGCCAG
>DOWQ01000440.1 GCA_003519485.1 Streptomyces sp.
GCGCCCGGCCGGATGCCCGCCGGCCGGATGTGCGCCGGCCGTTCCTGGGCCGCCCCGAGGCGGGGCGGCCGGCCCGCAACGGGGACTGAGCGGCGGCCGTACGCGACCGGCGTTCTCGTACGAGCTGGTGGGCATGGGCACGCAGGAGGAGGGCCGGCACCTGCTTCGAGGACCTGCTGGAGGCCTGCGCCGACCTCTTCGCCGAACTCGGCCTGCCGCACCGTATCGTCAGTGCCGTCCGGGCGTTGCTCGTGAGGGCGGGGTCGTCCCCGCAGAAGGCAGCTGATGAGCGGCAGCAAGTTCGAGGTGCGGGTCCCGGTGGAGGACGGCGAGCTGTCCGTCGCCACGATGTTCGAGGTGGGGGAGGTTTTCCTGTTCGCCACGGCCTCCCGCCAGAGCCCGGCCAAGAGCGTCGGGGAGCTGCTCGCGGAAGCCGGTGCGGCCACGTGACCCGTCCGCCGCGCACGACCGCAGGGGCGCCACCGCGAGGCGGGTCCCGGTGAAGCCGCCACGGCCCCGGGCCGACCTGTCCACCGCCCGGGAAGTCGTCCGGGTGTCGCTTCCGCTGATGTTCGGCATGGCCGGCAATCTGGTGATGATGCTGGTGGACCGCATCGCGCTGGCCCGCTACTCGGAGGCCACGCTCATCGCATCAGGTCCGGCCGTCTTCACCGGCATGACGATCATCATGTTCTTCACCGGGATCGCCGGCATCACCCGCTCCTACGTCGCCCAGGCGCACGGCCGCGGGGACCGGGAGGGGACGGCCGACGAGGGCGCCGCGGGGGTGCTGTTGGCCGTGGCCCTGGCGGCGGTGATGCTGCTCGCCACCCCACTGATCACCAGGATCCCGGAGCTCAGCGAGCGGCCGGCCGCAAGCGTCGTGCTGGAGTCCGTGTACCTCGAGTGGTCGGTGCGCTTCGGCGCCGTGATGACGGTCAACATGGCGCTGGCCTCGTACTTCAACGGCACTCTCCGGACCCGGATACCGATGCTGGTGGGCCTGGTCGGGCAGGCCGTCGGTGTCGTCATGAACATCGGTCTGGTCTTCGGCGACTTCGGGCTTCCCGAGCTCGGCATGCGCGGCTCGGGCATCGCCACCTTCATCGCCGTGGCCGTCATGTTCGCCGGATACGCGGTGTATCTGCCGCGCACCTTCTACGCGGGCTTCGGCCGGCTGCTGCGCGAGGGCGGCCGCAAGCTGTCGGTGCGGCTGGTGCAGCGGCTGCGCAAGGGCGCGCCGTCGGGCGGCTCCAGCGGTCTCGAGGAGATGGGCCACACGTCCTTCGTGTGGATCGCCGGCATCCTCGGCCCGGTGGCGCTGGCCGCGAACAACGTCGCGCTGTCGCTCAACTATGTGGCGATCATCCCGCTGATCGGGCTGGGCATCGGGTGCAGCATCCTGACCGGCAACGCCGTCGGCGAGAACCGGCACGAGCGCGTCCCGCGCATCCTGCGGGCCACGCTCGCGCTGGGCTCGGTGTACGTCATGACCGTCGCCCTCTTCCAGATCTTCCTGCCGAGGCTGCTGCTCTCGCCGTTCGGCCTCGAGGGCGCCGACCCGGCGACGATGAGTACGGCGGTCGACACCTCGCGGGTGCTCTGGATGTACTCGGTGGCCTTCATGTTCTCCATGTTCGGCGGCGCCGTGCTGGAGAGTTTCGGGTTGACCCGCTTCGTCTTCCTGACCCGGGTCGGCGTGGTCTGGGGGCTGAGCGTGCCGGCCATCCTGGTGATCGCGCTGCTCAACCGGGACGACTCCGGTGTGCTGCTCTTCCTCTGGGTCGTGTACTCGCTCTTCGAGGGTCTGATGGGCGCGCTGTACTTCTGGCGAATCCGGCGGGCGTCGGCGGCCGGCGAGAACGAGCTGGTGAGGCCGGCCCCCGAGCCGGTGAGGAGCGCGCGGGACGATGTGCCGGCCGTGTGACGGGAGTCCGCCGGCCGGGAGGCCGTAAGGCCGGGTGGCGCACTTCGGTCCGCGCCCGGCCGCCTGCTCGTCAGGTGGCTTGCTCGCCCGGTCGTTAATCACTGGCACCGGGCCCCGGGGCGGGGTTATCGTTCCAGCGTTCCGGGAGGCGGCCGTGTGCCGTACGTGCCCGGGTGTGTCGGTTCGTCGAGGAAGCAGGAGGTGAGGACATTGATGACTGTCACGGTGACGGGCGCTGCCCGCATTCGGAAGTTCATCGTTTCCACCCCTGTGGTCCCCGGCTGACGCCCGCGCGACTTCCGCGCCGAGCGCGCCACCGGGGCCGCCCTCGAAAGGGCCCCCGTGATCAAGGCTTCACGCAACACGTCTTCTGTCTCCGACACTTCAGCTTCCGCCACCTCCGCCGCCCCGCACGGCCTCGCCCGGTACGGCTGGGACGAGGGATGGGCCGCCGAGTTCGCTCCGTACGCCGGGCAGGGCTCGCAGCCCGGCCGCGTCGTACGGGTCGGCCGGGGTCTCTGTGATGTCGTGACCTCCGCCGGCCCGGTGCGGGCCGACACCGACACCGGGCTCACAGCGCCCGGCGACCCGACGCGGGCCGTGTGCACCGGTGACTGGGTAGCCGTCGAACCGGCCGCCGGTGCATGGTGCCTCCGGGCGCTGCTGCCCCGCCGTACGGAGATCCTGCGCTCCGCGTCCTCCAAGCGGTCCGACGGCCAGGTGCTCGCCGCCAACGTCGACCACGTCGTCGTCGCCGTCTCGCTCGCCGTCGAGCTCGACCTCAGCCGTATCGAACGCTTCCTCTCGCTCGCCTGGGAGAGCGGGGGCCGGCCGCTGGTCGTCCTCACCAAGGCCGACCTCGTGCCCGACCCCGCCACCCTCGCCCATCTCGTCACCGATACGGAAAGCGCGGCGCCCGGGGTGCCGGTGCTGACCGTCAGCGCGGCGACGGGCGACGGCGTGGACATGCTGACGGCCGCCGTCCGAGGCGGCACGTCGGCCCTGCTGGGACAGTCGGGAGCGGGCAAGTCCACCCTGGCCAACGTCCTGCTGGGGGCGGAGATCCAGGAGGTGCGGGCCGCGCGTGACAGCGACGGCAAAGGCCGTCACACCACCACCACCCGCGACCTGTTGCCGCTGCCCCTGCCCGGCGGTGGCGCGCTGATCGACACTCCCGGCCTGCGGGGCGTCGGACTGTGGGACGCCAAGGGCGGCGTCGCACAGGTCTTCGCGGAGATCGAGGAGCTGGCGCGGGACTGCCGGTTCCATGACTGCGCGCACACCGCGGAACCGGGCTGCGCGGTCCTCGCGGCCACGGCGGACGGCACCCTGCCGGAGCGCCGCCTCGACAGCTACCGCAAGCTGCTCCGGGAGAACGAGCGGCTGCTGGCCCGTACGGACGCCCGGCTGCGGGCGGAGCTCGGCCGCAGAGGTCGGCAGCAGCAGGCGCTGGGCCGCCACATGATGGAGCGGAAACGCGGACCGCAGCGCTGACGGTGCGGGCGGCAGCGCGGGGCAGCGCATCCGGTCGGGCCGGTCGGGCCGGTGGGGTCGGCGCCCGTCGGCCGGGGGCAGCGGCCGAGTGCGGCCTCGTGGGCACGGCCTAAGGTGTTGGTCGAACTGCCGGTCGAGCCGTCTGCCGGGCCGTCTGTCGAACTGTTCGCCGAACCGGGGGAGGCGCCGTGCGAACGGCCCTACGTGCGGGAATCGCCGGCTGCCATGCCGTCGTGCTGACGGCCCTTCTCACCGGGTGCGGCGGCACAGCGGTGCCGGCCGGCCCGGAGCGTTCCGCCGTGGAGGGGGAGGCCTCGGCCGCCCCCTCCACGGCGCCCGGCGTCGACGGCGAGGCCGACCCGGACCGGCTCTTCACCGCGGCCGAACTGACGGCCGCGCTCCCGCCCGCCGGTGCGTTCGGCGGGGACGCGAAGGTGACCGCGACGACCCAGGCACCGTTCGGCCCGTACGGGCACGGCGACTGGAGCGGCTGCGAGCCCGCGGGCGACCTGCGCGAGGAGCTGACCGGCTTCGAGGGGGCCGGCGTCACGCGGACCGTACGCATCGGACCCGCCGTGGAGGAGGGGCCGGTCGTCACCGTCCAACTGGTCTCGATGCCCTCCGCGCGAACCGAGCGCTATCTGGAGATCCAGCGCCGGCTCCGTGAACTCTGCCCCGAGACCCTTGTCGACACGGAAGCCGCCCCGGTCCTGGAGCACCACGAAATCCAGGAGATCCCGTCCCTCGGCGACGAGGCGCAGCTGGAGATCCTGCGGGTCACCGGGGGCGACGAGTACGACGGCACGCCGGCCCACGGGGTCGCGGTCCGGATCGGCGGCGTGCTCGCCATGGTCAGGGCGGGCGACGACGAGGACACCACCGTCTCGCTCGCCGCGCGGGCCGCCCAGCGAGTCCGCGCCGAGCTGTACGGAGCGGAGGACCGGGTGGACCGCTGAGCCCACACTCTGGTGCATGTCCGGGCGTACGCCGGGGCTCATGCCCGGGGGCGCGCCCGGACGCGCGTACGCCCGGGCGCACACCCGGCCGCCCTAGACGAGTCATTCCGAATG
>DOWQ01000107.1 GCA_003519485.1 Streptomyces sp.
GCGGCGCGCCCCGCGCCTCACTCCACGGGCACGGAACCCTGCTCGGCGGCCGCCGGCTCCGGCGGCTGCACGCCCCACCGGACCCGAGCCCCCTCGTGGTACAGCGCCTTCCGCTCCCGTCGGCGGCGGCGCAGCGCGAAGACGTCCGGGGCACCGTCCAGGATGCCGCCGGAAGGGTCGTCGGAGCCGTCACGGCGGACCGGGTCGCGCTCCGGGAGCAGGATGTCGCGGACGACGACCGCGCAGAGGTACAGCGTGCCGGCCAGGTGTACGAGGATCGCCAGCTGGTACCCCTCGGCCGGCAGCCCCTGCTGTTCGTCGCCGCTGGAGGTGAACGCCAGGTACATCCAGATCCCCAGGAAGTACATGACCTCGCAGCTCTGCCAGACCAGGAAGTCGCGCCAGCGCGGCCGGGCGAGGGCGGCGAGCGGGATCAGCCACAGGACGTACTGCGGTGAGTAGACCTTGTTCAGCAGGATGAAGCCCGCGACGACGAGGAAGGCGAGTTGGGCGAAGCGCGGGCGGCGCGGGGCAGCGAGGGCGAGGACGCCGATGCCGGCGAACACCAGCAGGGTGAGCGCGGTGGCCCAGGTGTTCGCGGCGTGCAGCGGGTCGCCGGTGCGCTGGGAGATGATCAGCCAGAACGAGCCGAAGTCGACGGGCCGCTCCTGACTGAAGGTGTAGAACTTCCACCAGCCCTCCGGCGCCAGCGCCAGCACCGGCAGGTTCACCACCAGCCAGGAGACCGCCGCACCGGCCAGCGCCGCGCCGTACCGGCGCAGCCGCCCGGCCCGCAGGCAGAGCAGGAACAGCGGCCCCAGCAGCAGCGCCGGATAGAGCTTGGCGGCGGTCGCCAGGCCGATGAGGACGCCGGCGGCCAGCGGGCGGCTGCGGGACCACATGAGCATCGCGGCGGCGGTGAGCGCCACCGCGAACAGGTCCCAGTTGATGGTCGCTGTGAGCGCGAACGCGGGCGCCAGGGCGACGAGGAGGGCGTCCCACGGGCGGCGGCGGTGCGTGCGCGCGACGCAGACCGCGATGACGGCCGTGCAGATCATCAGCATGCCGGCGTTGACCAGCCAGTAGATCTGCTCGCGGTGCCGGATCGTTCCGCCGTGCGGGGTGAGCCAGGACGCGACCTCCATGAAGACACCGGTGAGCACCGGGTACTCCAGGTACTCCATGTCGCCGGGCAGCCGGTCGAAGTACGGCACGAGGTCGGCGGCGAAGCCGCGGGCGTTGTAGAGGTGCGGGATGTCGGAGTAGCAGGCGTGCGTGTACTGGGTGCCGGCGCCGTGGAACCAGCCGCCGTCGAAGCAGGGGAACTTCTGCACCATGCCCAGCGCGAACATCCCGATGGCGACGAACGCGATGATCCGCACCGGCGTCCACCAGCTCGTGCCGGGCAGCCCGCGCCGCCCGTACGGCCCGCCGATCAGTTCACTGCCGGCCGCCGCCACCTCGTCCTGGGCGGTGGGCCGTACGGGTCGGTCGTCGCGCACGCTCGTCATGGGTCACATCCTGCCGCACGCGTGCCGGTACGGTCCGGCCCCGGCCCGCCGCCGGGGGCCCGGCGAGCCGGCCGGCGGCGTACGGAGGCCACGGCGCGTTCCGTGGCGGGGCCACGACGGGGGCCAGGAGCGGGCCACGGCGCGAGCCTGGGGAACAACGCGGAGGGCGCCTTCTCAGCGGACTGAGAAGGCGCCCTCCGGCTTGTCCGGCGCTCAGCGGGCGGCGCGTGGACCGGGGTCAGTCGTCCTCGGAGCCCCTGGGGCCGCCGAGCCATCCCCCGTTGCCGTTCTGGCCGCCGTTGTTGTCACCCGGCGCTGTCGGGTCGGACGTGGCCCCGCCGTCGGATCCGCCGATGTCGGTGCCCTTACCGCCGTCGGTGCCACCCGTGCCCTCCTCTCCGCAGTTCGGGTCGAAGACGCCACAGGACTCGCTCTCGGAGGGGGTGGGTGTCGGCGTCGGCGTCGGCTCGGTCGACGGCTCGGAGCTCTCGCTCTCCGTCGGCGTGGGGGTCGGAGTCGGAGTCGGGCTCGCCTTGAGGCCGGGACCGAGGATCTTCGATCCGATCGGCTCCGGCTTCGGGAACTGCAGCACCGGCTCGTTCTTGAGCGCCTGGCCCATGTAGTCCGCCCAGATCTCGGCCGGGAACGACGCGCCGTGGATCTTCTGCTGGCCGCCGGTGCCGTACATCTCCAGGAACTTTTGGTTCTCGGCCTTGTCGTTGACCCGGAACATGCCGATGGCGGTGGAGAGCTGGGGGGTGTAACCCGCGAACCAGGCAGACTTGTTACCGTCGGTCGTACCGGTCTTGCCGGCCGCCGGCCGGCCGGCGGGGAGCTGCGCCGAGGTGCCGGTTCCCTTGTCCACGACCGTCTTGAGCACATCGGTGACGTTGTTGGCCACGTCCGTGTCGATGTTCTGCTCGGTCTTGGCCTCGTGCTCGAAGACCACTTGGCCCTTCTGCTTGACGGTCTTCACCGACCACGGATCCGTCTGCTCGCCCTCCGACGCGAAGGTGGCGTATCCGCCCGCCAGCCGGATCGCGCTGGGGTCCGAGGTGCCCAGTGAGAAGGAGGGCACGGTCGAGGCGAGCTGGTCCTCGCTGAGGCCGGCGTCCAGGGCCGCGTCCTTCACCTTGTCGGTGCCCACGTCGACGCCGAGCTGAATGAAGGGGGTGTTGACGGAGTCCTTCATGGCCTCGCGAAGGGTCACCGGACCGTAGTCCTCGTCACCGTCGTTGGCCTGGTGCCATTCCTTGCCGTCCCTGTCGTGCCAGATGGAGCCGTCGTAGTTGCGCAGCTTCAGCTTGTTGTCGCCGTCGTACATGCTCGCGGGAGAGACCCGGGTGCGCTCGTCGGGCCCCTGCTCGGGACCGCCCTCCGGGTCCCGTACGCCGTCGGTCATCGCGGCGGCCAGCACGAACGGCTTGAAGGTCGAGCCGACCTGGACGCCGGTGTAGTCGGCGTTGTTGGTGTAGTGCTCGGTCGCGTCCTTGCCGCCGTAGATGGCGACGATCTCGCCGGTCTTGGGGTTCACGGAGGCCCCGCCGAACTGGACGTACTTGTCCTTCGAACGTTCCTTCGGCTTGAGGTTCTTCTCCGTCACCTTCTTCACGGCGTCCTCGAGCTGGCCCATCTTCTTCTTGTCGAAGGTGGTGTGGATCTCGTAGCCGCCGAGGTCCAGCTCGGCACGTGAGACCTTGCTGTTGTTGACGAAGAAGTTGTCGGCGAGGTCGGTGAGGTAGCCGATCTGTCCGGCCTTGTTGGTGGCCGGCTGCGGTGCCTGCGGCTTCGGGAAGCCGGCCTCGATGTACTTGTTGCGCTCCGCGGCGAACAGCCGCTTGGTCTCGACCTCGCGCTTGAGGGTCCAGGACCAGCGGCCCTTGGCCCGTTCGAGGTTGGCCGCCGGCGTGGCCGCCGAGCCCTGGCCGCCGGCCGGGTCGTAGAGGTTGGGGCCGTTCAGGGTGGCGGAGAGGAAGGCGCTCTCACTCACGGTGAGCTCGTCGCAGTCCTTGTCGTAGTAGGCGCGCGCCGCGGCCTGGATGCCGTACGCGCCGCGGCCGTAGTACGCGGTGTTCAGATAGCCCGCGAGGATCTCGTCCTTGTCCACGGTGGCGCCGACCCGGATCGAGATGAAGAGTTCCTTCACCTTCCGGGTGATCGTCTGGTCCTGGCTCAGCATCGCGTTCTTGACGTACTGCTGGGTGA
>DOWQ01000447.1 GCA_003519485.1 Streptomyces sp.
TCGGCCGGCCGAACGTCGGCAAGTCCTCGCTGCTCAACAAGGTCGCGCGGGAGGAGCGGGTGGTCGTCAACGAGAAGGCCGGCACCACCCGGGACCCGGTCGACGAGCTCATCGAACTCGGCGGCATCACCTGGAAGTTCGTGGACACCGCGGGCATCCGCCGCCGGGTGCACCTCCAGGAGGGCGCGGACTACTACGCCTCGCTGCGCACCGCCGCCGCCCTGGAGAAGGCCGAGGTCGCGGTCGTCCTGATCGACGCGAGCGAGTCCATCAGCGTGCAGGACACCCGCATCATCAGCATGGCCGTCGAGGCCGGTCGCGCGGTGGTCATCGCGTACAACAAGTGGGACACCATCGACGAGGAGCGCCGCTACTACCTGGAGCGGGAGATCGAGCGGGATCTCGTGCAGGTCCAGTGGGCGCCGCGGGTGAACGTGTCCGCGCTCACCGGCCGGCACATGGAGAAGCTGGTCCCGGCCGTGGAGACCGCGCTGGCCGGCTGGGAGACCCGGGTGCCGACCGGACGGCTCAACGCCTTCCTCGGCGAGATCGTCGCCGCCCACCCGCACCCGATCCGCGGCGGCAAGCAGCCCCGCATCCTCTTCGGCACCCAGGCGGGCATCAGGCCGCCGCGGTTCGTGCTCTTCGCCTCCGGCTTCCTGGAGGCGAGCTACCGCCGCTTCATCGAGCGGCGGCTGCGCGAGGAGTTCGGCTTCGAGGGCACCCCGATCCACATCTCGGTTCGGGTGCGCGAGAAGCGCGGCCGCAAGAAGTAACCGCTGAGCGGGACATGCGCGCCGGGGGCGCGAACACCAGGGCGCAGACCCTAGTGTTCGCGCCCCCGGTTGTCGCGGCTGCCGGGCGGGAGCGCCATGGGCGCGTTGCGCCGGTGCAGCCTCTCCGGCTCTGCGGCGGCATGGTCCCAGGAACCCCGGAAGTCCCGTGGGCCGAACGGCTTGAACCCGAGATCCTCCTCGCCCAACCGGTCGCCGGGCAGGGCCCGGAACGACCGGCGGTACTCCGCGTACAGCGAGTCGTAGATCGGGGTCGGCGAGGGATGGCCGATCCCGGGGACGGTGTCGTGCGCCGGGCGCATTCCGGGGATGTAGTGGGGGTACGGCAGCCGGGCCGGGGGGTCGTATGAGTGCACGTATCTGCCAACGACCCGAATGCCCGACGGATGTGGTCCCGTGGCGAAAATGCCTGTTCGGGCTGGTTTTTGTGGGTTGTCCGCCGAGTCGGCGCGCGGGGGCATCGAGGGGTGGCCCGTCCTCCCGGGCTGTCCCTGCCGTCCGGCGCCGCCGCCCGTCATGTGCCCGCCAGCGGCATCACCGCGGCCACCAGCACCCCGGCGGCTGCGGCCTTGTCGAGCGCCTCCCGCAGCACGTCCTCGTGGGACTGCTGGCCGATGGAGCCCGCGGGGGCGGCGAAGACGAGCACCTTGGACGACCCGTTGACAGCGGAGCGCCAGCCGTCCGTCACCGTCAGTGGCTGGTGCGCCTGCCACCAGGCGGTGGGGGAGCCGCCGCCGCCCCCCGGCTGCAGCAGCGCGTGCAGCCGGCCCATCGCCAGCAGGACGGACCAGCCCGCCAGCGTCGGCGGTTCCTGCTCGACCTGGGTGACGGGCGTGAAGCCCTGCTCGATGAGCAGCGACAGGAACTCGTCCTCGGTGCCGTCGGAGCCGGGGCGCGCGATCGGCCCCGTCGGCTCGACGACGAGCGCGGGCTGCACGGCGCCGTTGACCAGCACCAGGCCGCTGGTGACGCCGATCACCGCCTGCCGCGGCGGGGTGGGGACGTTCCCGGGGGGCGCGCCGCGGTCCGCCGGGGCGGCGGGCGCGGGCACCGTCACGGTCACCGGAGCCTGCTCCTCCGCGGCGCCGTCGGCTCCGGGGCCCTCCTCGCCGGTGATGCTGCGGACGGCGCCCTGCAACTGCTCCTCGGCGACCGGCACGACCTGTGACGGGATGCAGGTGGCGTGGGCGAAGGCGAGCACGGCGGTCTCGTCCCCGACGAACAGCACCGTGCTGGTCCGCTCCTGTTCGGTGTCGCCGGGGGTCCGGCAGGAGGTGCAGTCGTAGCTGCCCGGGGCATTCTCGCCGGTGAGCAGCCGGTCGGCTTCTTCGTCGCCGATCTCGGCGCGCACGTCATCGCTGACGTCGAGCAAACGCGGCACGGGGAGGCTCCTCGTCTCGGGGATGACGGCCGGGAGTTCCCGGCGCACATCAGGACAACGGGCGATCCGTGGCCGGAGTCACGCCCGCGCCGGGGCCGGAATGGGCTGCTCCGGGGCGCGGGCCGGGTTCCCTGCGGAAGCGGTCACTCCATGGCAGCCCTTGGGCAGGGCGGGGCGTGCGTTTCGGGTGGGAATGCGCGGATACCCCGTAGAGAGCCCCGGCAGCGCGGCCGGTGGACGGCCGATGGACGGGCGAAGGCGGCCGGTGGACCTGCCGGACGGCCGGTGTCGGCCGGAAACCGCCCCGTAAGCGGCCGGAAATTGAAAAGAGCCAGGTCGTCGTGTCACCCGAGGGGGTGAATTCCCCGGCAGCCGATCGGCGGCGAAACAGCCTCCGTACAGCTCTGATGCCCCTGCGCTTCGGAAAGTTCCCCCCTTTGGTTACCGATGTCGCATCTCTTCCGGAACAAGATGGTCATGAAGACCAACCACCGGGCCCCGTTCGGGGTCTAACGCTTCGGCAGGTGACGGAGCAGGCGGACGAGACGGGCTCTCCGCGAGAACCGTGAGATACGGGGTCGGATGCATATCTCCTTTCTTATTCACAACGCGTACGGAATCGGCGGGACGATCCGTACGACGTACAACCTCGCCCGCTCGCTGGCGGAGCATCACGACGTGGAGATCGTCTCGGTCTTCCGGCATCGTGACGCGCCCGTCTTCGACACGGGCTCGCAGGTGCGGCTGCGCCATCTCGTGGACATCCGCAAGGACAGCCCGGAGTACGAGGGCGCTGATCCCGCCTATCACCGCCCGGCCCGGGTCTTCCCCGTCGCGGAAGGCCGTTACCGGCAGTACAGCGAGTTGACCGACCGCCGTATCGCCGAGCACCTCGGGACCGTCGAGGCAGACGTCGTCGTCGGCACCCGGCCCGGGCTCAACGTCCATCTGGCGCGGGAGACCAGGCGCGGGCCGGTCCGCGTCGGCCAGGAGCACCTGACCCTCGACAGTCACTCCATGACGCTGCGCCGGGAGTTGCGGGAGCTCTATCCGCGGCTCGACGCGGTCACCACGGTCACCGAGGCCGACGCCGAGGCCTACCGGAAGCGGATGCGGCTCCCGGGCGTGCGCATCGAGGCGGTGCCCAACAGCGTGCCCGCGCCCCGCCTGGCGCCGGCCGACGGCTCCGGCAAGTGGGTCGTCGCGGCCGGGCGGCTGGCCAAGGTCAAGCGCTACGACCTCCTCATCCGGGCCTTCCAGCAGGTCGCGGCCGACCGCCCCGACTGGCGGCTGCGGATCTACGGCGGCGGCGCGGAGCGGGACAAGCTGCGCGCGCTGATCGACAACCTCGGCCTGTACAACCACGTCTATCTGATGGGCCCGGCGAACCCCCTCGACCCGGAGTGGGCCAAGGGGTCGATCGCCGCCGTCACCTCCAGTCTGGAGTCCTTCGGCATGACCATCGTCGAGGCGATGCGGTGCGGGCTCCCGGTGGTCTCCACGGACTGCCCGCACGGACCCGGCGAGATCATCGACAACGGCGTNNCGCCGTCGCCGCCGCGCTGCTGGAACTCATCAACGACGACCCGCTGCGGCAGCGGATGGGCCGCGCCGCGCTCGAGGACTCCGCGCGCTTCGACCCCTCCCAGGTCGCCGGCCGCTACGAGAGCCTCTTCCAGGACCTCGTCGAACGGGGCGGCGGGGGCGGCATCCGCGGCCGGTTCCGCCATTCGTTGCACCGCACCAGAGGAGCTGTGCTCGGTGGTGCGTACGCGGTCCGCGGCGTGAGCCGGGCCGCACTGAGAGGAAGGCGCACCGCATGACCACTTCAGCCGGCCTCCCCCTCCGCGCCGGGAATGCCCGGCGCGTACCCGCACCGTCCGCCGAGGAGCACACAGCTGTGACCGCACCACCCAGAGCCGACTGCATAGCGGACTCGGCCGGAGGTCTCAGCTTCGACATCGCGGACGCCGGAAGACCCGGCGCGGTCGGCTCCTGGGACGCGGCGCTGCTGCTGCGGCTGCGCGGCGGCCAGGACGGCGCGGCCGACGACGAGCTGCGGCTGCCGCTCGTCCCGGCG
>DOWQ01000444.1 GCA_003519485.1 Streptomyces sp.
GAGACGCTGCCGCACGAGCGGCTGTCCCCCCGCTCCGACACCGTCGGCCGCCGCCTCGCGGTGCTGCGCCGCCTCGCGCACCCGTCGTCGGACGATCCGGCGGCCGGCCCGGTCAGCGTCATCGTGGCCTCGGTACGTTCCGTCCTCCAGCCGCAGGTCAAAGGGCTCGGCGACCTGGAGCCGGTGAGCCTGCGGCAGGGCATGAGCGTCGACCTCGGCGACGTCACGGAAGCCCTGGCGGCAGCCGCGTACGCGCGGGTGGAGCTGGTGGAGAAGCGCGGCGACTTCGCCGTACGGGGCGGCATCCTCGATGTGTTCCCGCCCACCGAGGAGCATCCGCTCCGGGTGGAGTTCTGGGGCGACGACATCGAGGAGATCCGTTACTTCAAGGTCGCCGACCAGCGCTCCCTGGAGGTCGCCGAGCACGGGCTGTGGGCCCCGCCCTGCCGCGAGCTGCTGCTGACCGACTCCGTACGGCAGCGGGCCGCCGCCCTGGCCGAGGTCCATCCGGAGCTGGGGGAGCTGCTCGGCAGGATCGCCGAGGGGATCGCCGTCGAGGGCATGGAGTCGCTGGCCCCCGTCCTGGTGGACGACATGGAGTTGCTGCTCGACGTGCTGCCCCAGGGCAGCATGGCCGTCGTCTGCGACCCCGAGCGGGTCCGTACCCGCGCCACCGACCTCGTCGCCACCAGCCAGGAGTTCCTGCACGCGTCCTGGGCCGCCGGTGCGGGCGGCGGCGAGGCCCCGATCGACGTCGGCGCCGCCTCGCTGTGGGGCATCGCGGACGTCCGCGAGCGGGCCCGCGAGCTCGGCATCATGTGGTGGTCGGTCAGCCCCTTCGCCGCCGACGAGGAGCTGGACGGCGACACCCTCAAGCTGGGGATGCGCGCCCCCGAGACGTACCGGGGCGACACGGCGCGGGCGCTCGCCGACACCAAGGGCTGGCTGGCCGAGGGCTGGCGCGTCGTCTACGTCACCGAGGGGCAGGGCACCGCGGCCCGTACGGTCGAGGTGCTCGGCGGCGAGGGCATCGCGGCCCGGCTCGAGAGCGACCTCGGCGGGATCACGCCGTCCGTCGTCCATGTCGCGCGCGGCTCCGTCGACCACGGCTTCATCGACCCCGCACTCCGGCTCGCCGTCCTCACCGAGACGGACCTCACCGGCCAGAAGGCCGCCGGCAAGGACGGCGTGCGGATGCCGGCCCGCCGCCGCAAGAGCATCGACCCGCTGACGCTGGAGGCGGGCGACTACATCGTCCACGAGCAGCACGGCGTCGGCCGCTACATCGAGATGGTGCAGCGCACCGTCCAGGGCGCCACCCGCGAGTACCTGCTCGTCGAGTACGCCGCCGCCAAGCGCGGCCAGCCCGGCGACCGGCTCTACATCCCCACCGACCAGCTGGAGCAGGTCACCAAGTACGTCGGCGGCGAGGCCCCGACCCTGCACCGGCTCGGCGGCGCCGACTGGACGAAGACCAAGGCGCGGGCGAAGAAGGCGGTCAAGGAGATCGCCGCCGACCTGATCCGGCTCTACTCCGCCCGGATGGCGGCCCCGGGGTACACCTTCGGCGCCGACACCCCCTGGCAGCGGGAGCTGGAGGACGCCTTCCCGTACGTGGAGACACCGGACCAGCTCACCACCATCGCCGAGGTCAAGGAGGACATGGAGAAGCCGATCCCGATGGACCGGCTGATCTGCGGCGACGTCGGCTACGGCAAGACGGAGATCGCCGTCCGCGCGGCCTTCAAGGCGGTGCAGGACGGCAAGCAGGTGGCGGTCCTCGTGCCCACCACCCTGCTCGTCCAGCAGCACATGGGCACCTTCTCCGACCGCTACTCGCAGTTCCCGGTCGTCGTCAAGGCGCTCTCCCGGTTCCAGACGGACAGCGAGGCGAAGGCCGTCCTGGAGGGGCTGTGGGAGGGCTCCGTGGATGTCGTCATCGGCACCCACCGGCTCTTCTCCTCGGACACGAGGTTCAAGAACCTGGGGCTCGTCATCGTCGACGAGGAGCAGCGGTTCGGCGTCGAGCACAAGGAGCAGCTGAAGAAGCTCCGGGCCAATGTGGACGTGCTGACCATGTCGGCGACGCCCATTCCGCGGACCCTGGAGATGGCGGTCACCGGCATCCGCGAGATGTCGACGATCACCACCCCGCCGGAGGAGCGGCATCCGGTGCTGACGTTCGTCGGCCCGTACGAGCACAAGCAGATCGGCGCGGCCATCCGCCGCGAACTGCTCCGCGAGGGGCAGGTGTTCTACATCCACAACCGGGTCGAGTCGATCGACCGGGCGGCGGCGAAGCTGCGGGAGATCGTCCCGGAGGCCCGTATCGCCGTCGCGCACGGCCAGATGTCGGAGACGGCCCTCGAGCAGGTGGTGGTCGACTTCTGGGAGAAGAAGTTCGACGTCCTGGTGTCGACGACGATCGTCGAGAACGGCATCGACATCTCCAACGCCAACACCCTGATCGTGGAACGCGGCGACAACTTCGGCCTCTCCCAGCTGCACCAGCTGCGGGGCCGGGTCGGCCGGGGCCGCGACCGCGGCTACGCCTACTTCCTCTACCCGCCGGAGAAGCCGCTCACCGAGACCGCCCACGAGCGGCTGGCGACCATCGCCCAGCACACCGAGATGGGTGCGGGCATGTACGTCGCCATGAAGGACCTGGAGATCCGCGG
>DOWQ01000123.1 GCA_003519485.1 Streptomyces sp.
CGCCCGCGGAGAGCGGGTTCATCCGGGTGCGCCGCCCGGGCGCGCCCCCCGCGGCACCGCGCGCCCGCTGCCGCGCCGCCTTCTTCCGCTCCCGCAGCGAGACGGGGATGGCCCACATCTGGTACTTGCGGTCGTCGGCGAGGACCTCGCTGGAGTAGCCCGCGCGTACCGCGTCGACCGCCCCCCAGGGCAGCGTGATCGTACGGAACGGATTGCGCACCCGGAGCCGGTCCTCGCCCGCGAACACCGCGGGCCGCAGCGTGAAGGCGACGACGAGCGGCGTCGCGAACAGCATCCCGGCCAGCGCGTACCAGGGGGTGCGGCCGTCGCCGCGGATCATCGCGTCGATGCCGAGCCAGGCGGCGATCGCGAGCAGCAGCGCGCCGCCCACCAGGGAGGCCCCCGAGCGGTAGACGCGATCTGCGTAGACCGGCCGGGGCTCGGGCTCGGGCTCGGGCTGCGGGGAGGGGGAGTTGTCCGGGCTCGTCATGGGGCCGATTCTGCCTGACGGCCCGCGGGGCGGACGTTGCGTTCCGGCATCGATCGGCCGGTTGCGGGGCCCTGGCACCCATCTCGGGGGTGACAGGCTGCTACGCGCGTAGATATGCTCCTCTGGTGACCATGCTTCTTGAGCCCGCAGTACCCGCGTACGGCAGTGAAGCCGCGGAGCGTCTCGCGTCGATGGCGGATGTCACCGCCTCCGACGCCGCGCTGCGCCGCTACCTGCACGGCCTGCCGGGCGTCGACGCGGTCGGACTGCAGGCCCGTGCAGCCACCCTCGGCACCCGCTCGATCAAGACCACGGCGAAGGCGTACGCCATCGACCTGGCGATCTCGATGATCGATCTGACGACCCTGGAGGGCGCGGACACCCCCGGCAAGGTCCGGGCGCTCTGCGCCAAGGGCGTGAGCCCGGACCCCACCGACCGCGGCGTTCCGGCGGTCGCGGCCATCTGCGTCTACCCCGACATGGTGGCCACCGCCAAGGAGGCCCTCGCCGGTTCGGGCGTCCGGGTCGCCTCCGTCGCCACCGCGTTCCCGGCGGGCCGGGTCGCACTGCCCGTCAAGCTGGCCGACACGCGTGACGCGGTGGCGGCCGGGGCGGACGAGATCGACATGGTGATCGACCGGGGCGCGTTCCTCTCCGGCCGCTACATGGCGGTGTTCCAGGAGATCCAGCAGATCAAGAAGGCGTGCCGGCGCGAGGACGGCTCGGCCGCCCACCTCAAGGTGATCTTCGAGACCGGGGAGCTCCAGACGTACGACAACGTGCGCCGGGCGTCCTGGCTGGCGATGCTCGCGGGCGCCGACTTCATCAAGACCTCCACCGGCAAGGTGGCGGTCAACGCGACTCCGCCCGTCACCCTGCTCATGCTGGAGGCCGTGCGCGACTTCCGCGCGGCCGTCGGGGTACAGGTCGGGGTGAAGCCCGCGGGCGGCATCCGGACCAGCAAGGACGCGATCAAGTATCTGGTGATGGTCAACGAGACGCTGGGCGAGGACTGGCTGACGGCGGACTGGTTCCGCTTCGGCGCCTCCAGCCTCCTCAACGACCTGCTCATGCAGCGGCAGAAGCAGCGCACCGGGCGTTACTCCGGCCCCGACTATGTGACGGTGGACTGATCCCCATGGCATTCGAATACGCTCCGGCGCCCGAGTCCCGCGCGATCGTCGACATCGCGCCGTCGTACGGGCTGTTCATCGACGGCGAGTTCCGCGAGGCGGCGGACGGCAAGGTCTTCAAGACCGTGGCGCCTGCCTCCGAGGAGGTGCTGTCCGAGGTCGCGCTGGCCGGCGACGCCGATGTGGACGCGGCCGTGCGGGCCGCCCGCAAGGCGTTCGAGAAGTGGTCCGCGCTGCCGGGCTCCGAGCGCGCCAAGTACCTCTTCCGAATCGCCCGGATCATCCAGGAGCGCTCGCGCGAGCTGGCGGTCCTGGAGTCGCTCGACAACGGCAAGCCGATCCGNNATCATCCCGTGGAACTTCCCGCTCCTGATGCTGTCGTGGAAGATCGCCCCGGCGCTGGCGACCGGCAACACGGTCGTCCTCAAGCCCGCCGAGACGACCCCCCTCTCGGCGCTGTTCTTCGCCGACATCTGCCGGCAGGCCGGGCTGCCCAAGGGCGTCGTCAACATCATCACGGGCGACGGCACCGCGGGCGCCTCGCTCGTCGCGCACCCGGACGTCGACAAGGTGGCCTTCACCGGCTCCACCGAGGTCGGCAAGGCCATCGCCCGTACGGTCGCCGGCACCGACAAGCGGATCACCCTGGAGCTGGGCGGCAAGGCGGCGAACATCGTCTTCGACGACGCCCCGGTCGACCAGGCCGTCGAGGGCATCGTCAACGGCATCTTCTTCAACCAGGGCCACGTCTGCTGCGCGGGCTCCCGGCTGCTGCTGCAGGAATCGGTGGCGGACGAGTTCCTGGACGCGCTCAAGCGCCGGATGACCACCCTCCGGGTCGGCGACCCGCTCGACAAGAACACCGACATCGGCGCGATCAACTCCCCCGAACAGCTGTCCCGGATCCGCGCCCTCGTGGACGCGGGCGAGGCGGAGGGCGCCGAGCGCTGGGCCCCGGCCTGCGAACTCCCCTCCACGGGCTACTGGTTCGCGCCGACCCTCTTCACCGGCGTCACCCAGGCACACCGCATCGCGCGCGAGGAGATCTTCGGCCCGGTGCTGTCGGTGCTGACCTTCCGCACCCCCGAGGAGGCCGTGGAGAAGGCCAACAACACCCCGTACGGCCTCTCGGCGGGCGTCTGGACCGAGAAGGGCTCACGCATCCTGTGGGCGGCCGACAAGCTCCGCGCGGGCATCGTGTGGGCCAATACGTTCAACAAGTTCGACCCGGCTTCGCCCTTCGGCGGCTACAAGGAGTCGGGCTTCGGCCGCGAGGGCGGCCGCCATGGTCTGGAGGCGTACCTGAATGTCTGACCGACTCTCCGTCCTCAAGACCTACAAGCTGTTCGTCGGGGGCAAGTTCCCCCGCTCCGAGAGCGGACGGGTGTACGAGGTGACCGACAGCAAGGGCAACTGGCTCGGACACGCGCCGCTGTCGTCCCGCAAGGACGCGCGGGACGCGGTGGTCGCGGCCCGCAAGGCATTCGGCGGCTGGTCGGGGGCCACGGCCTACAACCGCGGCCAGATCCTCTACCGCGTCGCGGAGATGCTGGAGGGCCGCCGCGAGCAGTTCACCACCGAAGTGGTGGGCGCGGAGGGCCTGTCCCGGGCGAAGGCCGCGGCGCAGGTGGACGCGGCGATCGACCGCTGGGTCTGGTACGCGGGCTGGTCCGACAAGGTCGCCCAGATCGCCGGCTCCGCAAACCCCGTCGCGGGCCCGTACTTCAACCTCTCCACCCCGGAGCCGACCGGTGTCGTCACCGTGCTGGCACCGCAGGAGTCGTCGTTCCTCGGCCTGGTGTCGGTGCTCGCCCCGGTGATCGTCACCGGCAACACCGCGGTGCTGGTGACCTCCGAGAAGTCGCCGCTCCCGGCGCTCTCCCTCGGCGAGGTGCTGGCCACCTCCGACGTGCCGGGCGGCGTGGTCAACGTCCTGTCCGGCCGCACGGCGGAGATCGCCGCCCCGCTCGCCGCCCACCAGGACGTCAACGCGATCGACCTGACGGGCGCCGGCACGGACCTGGCGACGGAGCTGGAGACGGCCGCGGCCGACAACCTCAAGCGGGTCCTGCGCCCGTCCCGCGCCGGTACGGACTGGACGGCCGACCCGGGCACGGAACGGCTGCTCGCCTTCCTGGAGACGAAGACGGTCTGGCACCCGACGGGCGTCTGACCCCGTGAGGGGCCGGCAACGACCGGCCCCTCCACCGCGCCGGCCGAGCAGCACAACGGCCCGGCAGCCGCACAACGACAAAGGGACCGCACGAGCAGGCGGAATTCCGAACCGAACCCGACCCGACGGGCAGCGGGACACCGAACGGGAGGGGCCGGGGCCGCAGGAGGGGGGTCCGGAACAATTCCGTGTATTTGTGGCCGCAGCGAGGCCGCTACAACACGGCACCGGGTTCCGAGGCCGTAAATATGCGGTGNNCCGCGCCCCGAACCCGCCCGCCCCGAGCCTCCGCGAGCACACCCGGAGCGTCCCCGTCGCACGGTGCCGCAAGTGCCCATCCGGACGCTCGCGCCGGAGCACGCATTCCGAACCGGAAGGCCGGCAGGACGCACCGCGCTCGACCGGTAGCGCTCCGTTCAAAGTGACGACCCTGCGGGCCCGTACCCGCCGCCATGCCCGAGAATGGTGTTCCGTGAGCTCCCTCCCGCACCCGCCCGGCTCCGGCATACGGACCACCGCACGCGTCATCCTGCTGACGGGCCCCTCCGGCTCCGGCAAATCCTCCCTCGCCGCCAGGACGGGCCTGCCCGTGCTGCGCCTCGACGACTTCTACCGGGAGGCCGGCGACCCCGCGCTGCCGTCGCTCCCGGACGGCGGCGGCACCGACTGGGACTCGCCCCGGTCATGGGACGCGGACGCGGCCGTCGCGGCGGTCGGGGCGCTGTGCCGTACGGGCCGGGCGCCCGTACCGGATTACGACATCGCGACCAGCTCGCGCGTCGGCGAGGGGGCGATCGACATCGGTGACGCACCCCTGTTCATCGCGGAGGGGATCTTCGCCGCGGAGATCGTCGGACGGTGCCGGGCGGCGGGTCTGCTGGCGGACGCCCTGTGCCTGCGCGGCCGGCCGTCCACGACGTTCCGGCGGCGGCTGCTGCGGGATCTGCGGGAGGGCCGGAAGCCGGTTCCGGTGCTGGTGCGGCGCGGCTGGCGGCTGATGCGCTCGGAGCGCGGGATCGTCGCCCGCCAGTCGGC
>DOWQ01000575.1 GCA_003519485.1 Streptomyces sp.
GCGGGTCCCGGCCCGAAGGTTTGGCCGGCGTTCGGCGGCGCGCAAGAACAATTCAACAAAGTGTTGACGTCGCGTCGCCGAAGGGCGTTAGCTATGCGCAGCCCGTCCAGCACCAGGCCACGGAGGCTCCCGTGACGCAGAGTCCCACGCCGGGTCTGACCCGGTTCAACCATGCCCCGGACAGCGCGGCACGGTCCGCGCTGCGCGAGGTGTGTGCCGCCTCGGAGTGGGTGAACGGCCTCCTGTCCCGCCGCCCGTACGACAGCACCGACGCCCTGCTCGCCGCGAGTGACGCCCTGATGGCGGAGCTCACGGCGGACGATCTGGCGGAGGCCATGGCGGGACACCCGCCGATCGGCCGCCCGGTCCCCGGAGACCCGGTCTCCTCCCGCGAACAGCGGGGGATGGCCGGCGCCCCGCCGGAGCTCAAGGAGGAGATGCTCGGACTCAACCTGGCCTACCAGGAGCGGTTCGGCCATGTCTTCCTGATCTGCGCCACGGGTCTCACCGCGGAGCGGCTGCGGGACGCGGTCCGCGACCGGCTCGGCAACACGCCGGACCAGGAGCGGGAGACCGTACGCGGGGAGCTCGGCAGGATCAACCACATCCGGCTGAGCCGCCTCGCGGAAGCATTCACCGCCGAAGGAGCCCGAGCATGAGCACCGACACCACCGCCTCGGTGTCCAGCCACATCCTGGACACCAGCACCGGACGCCCCGCAGGGGGTGTCGCCGTACGGCTGTCCGCGCGGCACGGTGCCGGCGGCGACTGGGCCCCGCTCGGGGCCTCCGCGACCGACGCGGACGGGCGCTGCAAGGACCTGCCGGCGCCGCCGGCGGGCACCACCCACGTACGCCTGGACTTCGCGACCGAGGCGTACTTCACCAGCCAGAACAGCCAAGCCGAGGAACAGCAGGACGCCCCCCGCACCAGGGACAGCGGAGCCTTCTTCCCGGAAGTGACGGTCACGTTCGCCGTCAAGCCGGGCGAGCATTACCACGTGCCGCTGCTGCTCAACCCGTTCGGCTACTCCGTATACCGAGGGAGCTAGCACCGACATGCCCACCGTTCTCGGCCAGAACCAGTACGGGAAAGCGGAAAACCGCGTCGTCAGGATCGTGCGGGACGGCGACACCCACCACATCAAGGACCTCAACGTCTCCGTCGCCCTCTCCGGCGACATGGCGGACGTCCACTACTCCGGCAGCAACGCGCACGTCCTGCCCACCGACACCACCAAGAACACCGTCTTCGCCTTCGCCAAGAAGCACGGGATCGAGTCGGCCGAGCAGTTCGGCATCCACCTGGCACGCCACTTCGTGACCAGCCAGGAGCCGATCGGCCGGGCCCGCATCCGGATCCAGGAGTACTCCTGGGAACGGATCGAGACCTCCGACGGCGCCTCCCGCTTCATAGGGGCCGAGGACGTCAAGCACTCCTTCGTCCGCAAGGGCCAGGAGACGCGCACCACCCAGATCACCTTCGACGGCACCTCGTGGGAAGTCGTCAGCGGCCTCAAGGACCTGACGGTCCTGAACTCCACGAACTCGGAGTTCTGGGGTTACGTCAAGGACGAGTACACGACGCTGAAGGAGGCGTACGACCGCATCCTCGCGACCGACGTCACCGCCTGCTGGCGCTACACCTGGGGCGGCGACGAGGAGCGGATGCCCAACTGGGAGCGCAGCTACGCGGCGGCCCGCAAGCACATCCTGCAGGCCTTCGCCGAGACCTACAGCCTCTCCCTGCAGCAGACCCTCTACCAGATGGGTTCGCGGGTCATCAACAGCCGCCCGGAGATCGACGAGATCCGCTTCTCGCTGCCGAACAACCACAACTTCCTGGTCGACCTGGAGCCCTTCGGCCTCAAGAACGACAACGAGGTCTACTTCGCGGCGGACCGCCCGTACGGGCTGATCGAGGGCACCGTCCTGCGGGACGGCGCCGAGCAGCGGATACCGGTCGACATGACGAATCTCTGAGATCTTCTGAGAGCTCCCCCTCTCGGCACCCGGAGCGGGCACCACGGAGGGACGGTCCTGCCGGCCGTCCCTCCGGCTCCGGCACTCAAATCCCGGGGCCTTGCCGTGCCCACCCCGTCCCACATGAACGAGGAAGCCCCCATGGCAGCACCGGCAGCACAGAACGCGCAGGACGGCGCGGCAGCCCCGGACACCGCGGTCAGCCGCATCGTCATCGAGAACTGCGCCGTCGCGACCGTCGACAGCGCGGACACCGAGCACGCCTCGGGCCATCTCGTCGTCGCGGGGAACCGGATCGAGTCCGTCGGGCCCGGCCCGGCGCCGGCCGGCCTCACCGGCGTCGTCCGCCGGATCGACGGCACCGGCCATCTCGCCACCCCCGGCCTGGTCAACACCCACCACCACTTCTACCAGTGGCTCACCCGCGGCCTCGCCCAGGACGCCGGCCTCTTCGACTGGCTCGTCGCGCTCTACCCCACCTGGTCCCGGATCGACGAGGAGATGGTGTACGCGGCGGCCCGCGGCTCCCTCGGCATGATGGTCCGAGGCGGGGTCACCACCGCGATGGACCACCACTACGTCTTCCCGCGCGGCTCCGGCGACCTCCTCGGCGCCGAGATCCGCGCCGCCCGTGAGCTGGGCGTCCGCTTCAGCCCCACCCGCGGCTCCATGGACCGCGGCGAGTCCGACGGCGGGCTGCCGCCGGACTTCGCCGTCGAGACCACCGAGGACGCGCTGATCGCAACCGAGGCGGCGATCAACACCCACCACGACCCGTCCTTCGACTCGATGCTCCGGATCGGCGTCGCGCCCTGCTCCCCCTTCTCCGTCTCCACCGCCCTGCTGCGCGAGGCCGCCGAGCTGGCCCGCCGCAAGGGCGTACGGCTGCACACCCACGGCTCGGAGACCGTCGAGGAGGAACAGTTCTGCCATGAGCTGTTCGGGATGGGCCCGACCGACTACTTCGAGTCGACCGGCTGGCTCGGTGACGACGTGTGGATGGCGCACTGCGTCCACATGAACGACTCCGACATCGCGGCGTTCGCCCGCACCGGCACCGGCGTCGCGCACTGCCCGTCCTCCAACGCCCGGCTCGCCGCCGGCACCGCCCGGGTCCCCGACCTGCTGGCGGCCGGTGTACCCGTCGGCCTCGGCGTGGACGGCACCGCGTCCAACGAGTCCGGCGAACTCCACACCGAGCTGCGCAACGCCCTCCTCATCCACCGGCTGGCCGGCGGCGAGCGGGCGATGAACGCCCGGCAGGCGCTGCGGCTGGGCACGTACGGCGGCGCCCAGGTGCTCGGCCGGGCGGCCGAGACCGGTTCCCTCGAACCGGGCAAGCTCGCCGACCTGGTGCTCTGGAAGCTCGACGGCATCGGGCACTCCTCGATCGCCGACCCCGTCGCGGCGCTGGTGTTCGGCGCCGCGGCCCCCGTGACCCTCTCGCTCGTGAACGGCCGTCCGGTGGTCGAGGACAGCCGGCTCACGAACGCCGACGAGGACGACATCGCCCGCCACGCGCGGACGGAGGCCCGGCGCCTCGCCCGGATCGCCGCCGCGGACTGATCTCCGCGGCGGCGTCCGGAACAAACTGCCCCGGCCGGGAGGGACGGCTCCCGGCCGGGGTTGCGGACCACAGGGCCCGCGACAGTACGGCCCGGGGCACGGGCGAACCCTTTCGTACCCCGGACCGGGCCACCGGCGCGCACCGCGCCCCCGACGCATCGCGTGGCCGGCGGCGGCAGCGTGAACAGCGCCCGCTGACAGCAGGAACCGCACCATGCACCACTTCGCACCACCTCCCTGAACCCCGCGTCTCCCCGTAGACGTGTAACCGACCGGAGGAACCGCCGTGGCAGCAAAGCCCAGGTTTCACAAAGAAGCAGTCACAGCGCCAGCGGACCGGGCGAAGCATCCGGTCGACGAGACGCTGCCGCCGCTGAAGATGTTCACCAGCGGGCTCCAGCACGTGGCCGCGATGTACGCGGGCGTGGTGGCCCCGCCCATGATCCTCGGCCCGGCCCTGGGTCTGACCGCCACCGAGACCGCGTTCCTGATGGGGGCGAGCCTGTTCACCGCGGGCATCGCCACGCTCCTGCAGACGCTCGGCTTCTGGAAGATCGGCGCCCGGCTGCCGTTCGTCAACGGCGTCTCCTTCGCCGGTGTCACTCCGATGGTCGCCATCGGCAAGGCGAAGGGGCCCGAGGACGCGCTTCCGGTGATCTTCGGCGCGATCATCGTCGCCGGTGTGCTCGGCTTCCTCCTCGCGCCGTACTTCTGCAAGCTCGTACGGTTCTTCCCGCCCGTCGTCACCGGCACCGTGATCACCCTGATCGGCGTCTCCCTGCTGCCGGTCGCCTTCACCTGGTCGCAGGGCGGCAACGCGGGGGCCGACGACTACGGCTCGATGACGAACATCGGTCTGGCCACCCTCACCCTGGTGATCGTCCTGGCGCTCCGCCGGATGCTGCGCGGCTTCCTCCAGCAGATCGCGATCCTGCTCGGGCTGGTCGCCGGCACGCTCATCGCGATCCCGTTCGGCATCACCAACTTCGCCGCCATCAAGGACGCCGGCATCATCGGCTTCCCGACGCCCTTCCACTTCGGCGCCCCGCAGTTCGAGATCGCCGCGATCATCTCGATGTGCATCGTGATGCTGGTCTGCATGACCGAGTCGACGGCCGACATGCTCGCCCTCGGCAAGATCGTCGACCGGCCCGCCGACGAGCGGACCATCGAGGGCGGACTGCGCGCCGACACCCTCGGCACTGCCATCAGCCCGCTGTTCAACGGCTTCGCGTGCAGCGCCTTCGCCCAGAACATCGGCCTGGTCGCGATGACCAAGGTGCGCAGCCGCTTCGTCGTCGCCTGCGGCGGCGGCATCCTGATCCTGCTCGGCCTCTGCCCGGTCCTCGCGTCGGTCATCGCGCTGGTGCCGCTGCCCGTGCTCGGCGGCGCCGGCATCGTCCTCTTCGGCTCGGTGGCCGCCAGCGGTGTCCAGACCCTGGCGACGGCCGCGCTGGAGAAGGGCGAGAACGCCCTGATCGTCGCCACCGCGCTCGGCATCGGCCTCATCCCGATCGCCGCCCCGACCTTCTACCACGCCTTCCCGGCCGACGCCCTGGTGATCCTGGACTCGGGCATCAGCACCGGCTGCCTGGTGGCGATCCTGCTCAACCTGGCCTTCAACCACCTCGGCACGAGGACGGGGGCGGATCAGGACGGCGCCGACGCGTCGCACGTCCCCGACCAGCCCGGCGCACCCCTGGCCGAACAGGCGGGCACCGGGGCCGCCACCCACTGACGCACTCCGGAGACGCGAACGCACCCGACGCCAGGGCCGTTTTGGCCGGGCGTCCGGTGCGTTCCGGGTTCTGCCGGCCGCGGGCCGAAGCCGTCCCGGGAATGCCGGGGGCGGTGGGGGCCGGGCCTCTGAGCGGTCGTCCTGCCGCGCGCCGTTCCGTACTGCCGCCGTGCGTTCGTGCTGCGCCTGCGCCGTTCCGATGGCACCGTGCCGGCCGGGTGGTTGCCCGTTGCCCGGGGGAGTGGCTGGACGGCGCTTCGTGGCTCGGGCGGCGGTTGGCGGAGCGAAGGTGCTGCGGCTTGCCGATGATCCGGGGCTTCTCCGGGGTCCTGCAGGGTCCGCGGAGGCGGGGCGCGCCGGTACGGGCGATGCGGCGCGTGGGGGCGCTCGACCCGCGTCCGGCACCGGGTGCGTACGGGGCCGTCGTCGGACGGAGCCGCGCGTGCCGGTCGTCCGGCGGGCGCAGTGCCGGCCGGGGTCGGTCAGAAGGTGGACTGCGGCGGCTGCTGCGGCTGGGGGGAGAAGCCGGGCAGGAGGTCGGCGTCGCTGGGGGTGGCGGCCGGCGGCGTCGGCGCGGGCTTGCAGGTGAAGCCGAGCTGCCGCATGGCGCGGACGACCTCCTCGGCGCTGAAGTCGCGCGGGTCCTGCCCGGTCACCAGCCTGCCCACCTGCTTCGGGGGGTACGTGCGACGGCCGATGACGATGGATTCGCCGGTGACCGGCTCGGGAGCGACGCCACTCATCTTCTGTTCCACCTCGCTCGTCTGCAGGTAGAAAAAGACGCCGGCGATGGTCACACGCATCGTGCCTCAAAGGGGTGAGCAGGGATGGGGTCCGAGTCGCCACCGTCTCACAGACCGGGCGGTAGGCAAAGGCGCCGCCTGGGCACGGACGTTGCGAACGGGGCCGTACGAGCGCCGGGTGACGGCCTCGGCGACCGGCGCCGCGGGGGCCGCGCGGGAGCCGTACGAGGGTCCTGCGGGAGCCCCGTACGAGTGGTCTGCGGGGGCGTCGCACCGTAGGCGGTCGCGGCTGTGCCGCGCCCGTACGGGCGCCGGGTGGCGGCCCCCGTGCGGGCGGGTGGCGAGGGCGCCCGGCGTGGCCGGCCGGCTCTCGCCGGGGTCAGCCGAGCAGCTCGTACGCCGGGAGC
>DOWQ01000227.1 GCA_003519485.1 Streptomyces sp.
GCCGGGCAGCATGATGTCGAGCACCACGACGTCGTAGTAGTCGCGCTCGGTCGCTGCCCACAGCCCGTCGACGCCGTCGGACTCCACGTCGACCGCGATGTGCTCGGAGGCCAAGGCCCGCTGGACCGTCTCGGCGATCCGCGGCTCATCCTCCACGAGCAGGATCCGCATCGGTTCTCGATTCAGTCAGTGCTGGGGGCGCAGCCCGGCCAGCGTGACGGTGACGAGCCGGCGGACCGCGGTTTCGGAGGGCAGATTCCCGGCTGCGCTGAGGGCGTGAAGGCAGTAGCCCGCCAGCTCATCGGGCGTGACGTCGTCCCGGATATCGCCGGCCACCAGGGCCTCGGTCAGCACATCTCGGAACAGGCCGAGGAGCTGCTGCTGCGCGTGGGCGACATGCTCACCTCGGTGCAGGAGCGCCGCGAGTTCTTCGGTGCCAGGCCGTGTGCGGTGGTGGCAGATGAGCGCGTACTGACCGAGTACCTCTTTCAGCCGCTCGCCGGCGTCGCCGGGCCGGTCCCGGAGTTCGGTGAGACGCTCAAGATGACCAGCGACGTGACGTTCGTGGTGGGCGGCCAGGATCGCTTCGACGTCCGGGAAGTACTTGTACAGCGTCGCCCGCCCGATGCCGGACTTCTCAGCAATCTGCGTCATCGTCACCGACATCAGACCGTGCTCGGTCACCAGCACCCAGGCCGATTTCAGGATCGCCTCGCGCACCGCGTGGCGGTGCGCCTCGATCGTCTCGTTCCACAACTTCGGCACCCATGCAGGATACGTGACGATGCTTGTGTGACACCCTGATCCCATGCATACACAGCGTCTCGTAAACTGCTGCTGCTCGTAGATCTCGCCGACCGCGCACACCGGAGGAAGACTCATGGTCGACCCGCCCCGCCACCCCGACTCCGGCGACGGCACCGACGCGGGGCCCGACCGCGGATCGCCTTCAAGTACACCGCCCCGGACGCCACGCTGGGTGAAGGCGTCCGCAATCATCGTGGGCATCCTGATCCTGCTGGTCGTGGTCGTGAAGCTCACTGGACTCGGTGGGGATCACGGGCCTGGCCGGCACACAGGTGGCAGCGGCACGCCATCGGTCGTCGTCACAGAAATGCAGACACTGTCCGGCAGCCATGCGGGCGGCGACGGGCCAGGTGGGGACAGCAACCGATGATCATGCCTCCCCGACTCCGCAAGACCGTGCTCACCACACACGTCGCCACCTCGGTCGGCTGGCTCGGCGCGGTCCTTGCCTACCTCGCTCTCGACGTCACCGCTGTGACCAACCAGGACATCTCGACGGTGCGTGGCGCGTACTCAGCGATGGAGGTGACGGTCCTGTATGTCATCGTCCCGTTGGCCGTTGCATCGGTGCTCATAGGGGTTGTCAACGCTCTGGGCACCCCGTGGGGCCTGTTCCGGCATCACTGGGTGCTGGTGAAACTCCTGCTCACCGTCTTCGCCGCCGCCGTCTTGCTCATAGAGACACAGACCGTGAGCTACTTGGCAGAGACAGCGGCGGCCAGTGCCGATCCCCGGGAGCTGCCCGGCACGTTGCTCCATTCCGTCGGCGGCCTGGTGGTCTTGCTCATCATCCTGATGCTCTCGGTGTTCAAGCCGCGAGGTGTGACCCGTTACGGGTGGCGCAAGCAGAACGAGCAGCGGCGTAGCGGGCGTGCCGAGCGTACGGCGCCCGTCGCGTAGATGGTGCGGCTTCGGCTGCGCAACTGATCCGGAAGGTGCCGGCCCCGGACGCAGCGACGAGCCGTGGGCGGTGCTGGAGTTGAACCGGCTACCTGTGGCGGCACGGCATCCGCTGACCCTGTGAGGCCGAATCGCATCGGCTGGCTCTGTGCACGAGAAGAACGGACAGCACTTCGACGTCAGTCAGGTGACCTCTGGACGCCGCCGAAATGTTCACGAGTTTGGACAGCAGTGAGGGGCCTGTCCTACGGGCGTGCGGGGTTGAGGATGGTGCAGATGTCGTCCGCGTCGCAGTCGGCGGGGTTGGTAGTTGCGGCGCGGTCCCGCCAGGGCGCGGAGTGCCTCGCGGGTGGCAGCGAGTTCGGCCATGCGCCGATCGATGTCGTCCAGGTGCTCGTTGATGAGGCTGGCGACGTGGGTGCAGGGGGCGTGGCCGTCGTCGCGCAGGGCGAGGATCGAGCGGATCTCGGCGAGGGTGAGGCCGGCGCGCTGAGCGTCGCGGATGAACGCGAGTCGGGTGGTGGTGTGGCCGGGGTAGTCGCGGTACCCACCCGAAGTGCGCGGCGGTGCGGGCAGCAGGCCGCTGTCCTCGTAGAAGCGGATGGTCTTGGTCGTCAGCCCGGTGCGGGCAGCGAGATCACCGATACGCATACCTCCAGGCTAGCCCTTGACCTTCCAGCGCACTGGAACGTCTAGCGTCCGGGTGCAGAGGTCAACGATGGTCTGAGAGAGGACAGGGCGAATGCGGATCACGGTGCTGACGGTGGCGGACTGCCCGAACGCGCACCCCGCGCTGGAGCGGGTGACCGCCGCGCTGGACGGCCGAGAAGCTCAGGTCGAGCTGATCGAGGTGGCTGATGACGCCGAGGCCACCCGGCGGGGCATGTACGGCTCGCCCACGATCCTGATCGACGGCACCGACCCATTCGCGCCGCCCGGGGTGGTGCCGAGCCTGTCCTGCCGCCTGTACCGGGACGCCGACGGCACCGCGTCCGGCGTTCCCGACGAGACGGCCCTGCGCCAGGCCCTCGCCGGGGCGAACACACCGGACCAGGACGCCGGGGCAACCGACTGCTGCACGGTGGCGCTCCGTCCGGCGCCAGCCACTATCGGCTGAAAGGCGTGGGCGTCGGGGGTGGCCCATCCGCGCCGCCTACCCCTGCCGGCGACATGATCAGCGGCTCCCGGCCGTTGACTGGAGGAATCTTGGGGCCATATCAGGACTGGTCATGGCGATCCACCCGAATACCTAAGCTGCATAGGTGATGATGGGTGAACTTATCAGATGTCGGACCGGCTCGTGAGGGCTCAGACGAGACGCTGCGGGGCGACGACCGTGGAGTCGGGCAGGGGGCAGGTGCTCATGCCGGCCACGGCCACTGCGGGCTGTGAGGCCAGAATCAGTGGCAGAGCCAGCACCGTGCCCGCCGCCAGGGCTCCGCCCCAGGCGACTGCACGGCGCAGCGGCCGCTGGGGGGCGAGCAGCCGCCGCACCCGGTCGGCCACCTGACCGCCGGACGCAGCCAGGGAGGACGAAGGCGTCCTCGCTCCGGCCAACTCGACCAGGGCCGCGGCGAGAGTGAGTGAACTGGTTCTAGCTGTCGCTTCGTCGTCGGCGGCCATTTCCACCAGGCGCCGCGTCTCATCCGCCGCTGTCCGGAACAGCGCCACCTTGGGGAAAGCCCGCTGCAGGGCCTCGGCAAAGGCCAGGACGAGATGATGCCGCTGCCGGATGTGTGCCCGCTCATGAGCGATCACCGCTGCCAGTTCGTGCGGCTGTAGCTGAGTCAGTGTCGCCGAGGTCAATACGATCCGATGCCCATGTCCCGGGAGGCAGTAGGCCGCTGGCCGGGCGTCGTCCAGGACCGTGATTCCCAAGTCCGGCCGGTCGCTGCCGACCATGGTGAGCACCCGGGCATGTTTGCTGCGCTCCCGGCGCGCCCGCAGCAGGCCCGCGGCCAGACACCAGCTGACCCGGCCCGCAACCATCAGGGCCAGCGCCGTGCCGCTCGCGGCCGTCGTCGCACCGCCGGGCACGGCGTACTGAGCGCGCAGCGCCATGACGCATGCTTCCAGCGTCTCGGCCAGGTTGCCGCTCACCGGCACAGTGGGCACGGCCAGCGCCAGTCCGGCCAGCGCAATGGAAACGAGGACCGTGGCGGTCAGCGCCTGCCAGGCCCAGATGGCCAGCCGTGGTGCCCGCGCGGTCCAGGTGGTGCGGACCAGCAGCACCGGGGCGAGGGCTGCCACGAGGGCTGCGTAGGCGAGGAGCAGGATGGCGGCCTTCACGGCTGGCTCTCTTTGCGGCGCACAGCCAGCGCTGCCCGCAGCTGGGCGGCCTCGGTCTCGTCCATCTCATCCACCAGCCGCACCAGTGTCGCGGTGCGGTCCGCGCCGGTGGCCCAGACCTGGTCGATCAGCGAGGCGGCGTACTCCTCGCGGTTCTTCGTCGCCTGGTAACGAAAGGCGCGACCGTCCTTGGCCCGGGACAGCCAGTCCTTGCGGTGCAGGATTTCCATCACTGTCTGCACCGTGTTGTAGGCAAGTTCCTGCGGTCGTTGGCGGTTCAACTGTTCCCGCACCTCGCGCACTGTCAGCGGTGCCTCCGTGGTCCACACCACGTTCATGATCGCCTGTTCCAGTTCGCCGAAGCCCCGCATTCTGACTGCCTCCCTCCCTCAAAACTCCGGCGCCATCGTACGTGCTGACCGAATCTGGCCGTGCAGTGCTGTAGGCGCTCCGGCCGTCACCCTCCCGCTGTGCGGAGCCGTGGCCGGACAGTTTCCGCAGGCTCGTCCAGGGTGACTGAGTCAGGGATGCCCGTTGTGGGCGCCGGCGGACGATCAGAAGGGCGAAGCGTTCCTCGACGCGCACCAGGGTCGCGCGATGCGGCGAGTCGCCGACCGAAGTCGTGTAGTCGCTCACCGCGTCGGGTGGTGTGCCGTGTCTGCGAAGGAATTTAGTATTGGCCTGGATGGTGCTCCGGCATCCCAGCACGGGAGCTCTTCCGTAAGCCCGGCAACAGGGAGGCGGGGGCTCCGGCCAGGACGCCCATCGACGGGGCGTCCTGGCGGGGGAAATCAGCTGACAGCTGGACCGCAGGCGATGAGTAGCGGCAGCAGAGGCACTGTCAGTGAGCCCCCGACGACCCCGAGCCAGGTCGACCGGCGCGGCGCCGCCTGAGGGGTAAGAACCCGGCGCAGCCGAATGAGGACGCTCGGTCCACCCGCGCCGAGAGCAGATTGTGGGACGTTTCCCGCAGCCACCTGGCACATGGCGGACGCCAGCACCTCCCGGGAATGGCCGCGCAGCGCCCGGTCGTCCGCGATCATCTCCAGCAGCAGGGCGGTCTGCTCCCTCGCGAGGCGTGCTAGCGGCAGCTTCGGAAAGGCCCGCTCGAACGCCTCCGTGGCTGCGTGGAGAAGATGGTGGCGACCGGTGATGTGTGCACGCTCATGTGCAAGGACGGCCTGGAGCTGCTCGCCGGTAAGGGCCTTGACCGCTCCCCGGGTCATAACCACCCGTCGGGAGCTTCCGGGAAGGCAGTACACGGCCGGAGTGTCGTGATCCACCAGCGTCGCGCCGTACCGCGGTGCCGGTGAGCCGACGACGGCGAGCATGTCGAGGTGACGGCGCTGGGCGCGGCGCGTCAACCACGTCATGCGCAGAAACCAGCCCACTGGGAGCAGCACGATGAGTGCGGGACTGAGCAGAACCGCCGCATCCCCTGTGGTCGGTACCGACCCGCTGGTCGTGGCACCCGGGAGCATGCCACAGGCGCTGAGCAGGCCGGCCAGGCCGTTGTGTACATGCTGCTCTGCCAAGACCAGGTGGTACACGCCCAACGCGATGGTGACGACGAACGTCACCATCAAGCCCTGCCAGGCCAGGACGGCCAGCCCCGGGGCACGGTGCGCCCACCGCGCCCGGGCCAGTGCATACGGTGCGGCGGCTCCCACCAGGAGGGCATAGGTGCCCAGGACCAGGGGCGTGATCATGTGACGTCGCCCCGCTTCGCCGCTCGTAGGGCCGCTCGCAGGGCGTCGACCTCGCCCGGCGAAATCTGCTTCACGAAACTGACGAGTGCACCTGCCGGATCGGGGCTGCTGCCCAATGCGTCCTGCATCAGCGAGGCGGTGTACTGCTGCCGGGTCTGGGTGGGCTCATACACCCAGGCACGTCCCTCCTTTTCCCGCCGCAGCATGCCCTTGCGGAAGAGGATGTCGGCGACAGTCTTCACGGTGCTGTAGGCGATCGGGCGGGACCGATTCAGGTCTGAAAGGACGTCCCGCGCCGTCGCCGGGCGTCCCCAGGTCCACAGGCGGTCCATGATCTCCGCCTCGAGCTCACCCAGTGGTCGCACGACTACACTCCGCTCTCCCCGGAAATCCTTGCGCTGATCCGCCAGTAAAAACCCATCGTAGTTGCCGCCCGGCAGCGGACCGGCCAGGTCCTGCACCGAGCAGCCGTCGTACCAGCGGGTGCGCCCAGCAGTACCACGAGGCCGCAGCCTGTGGAGGCTGCGCGGAAGCCCGGTACGTCGGCGCCGGGGCGAGCACGACAAGCTTGCTGCAGAGCGGGCATTCCCGGCGAACGCGGAGAGCACCCCCGCGGCCACGACCCTCGCTGTGCGACTTGGCCGCCGGTCCCCTGGGAGCTTGCCAGGCATGCCCCGGCCCGGACGTAGCCAGCGAAGATCAGCCCCGCCAGTGCGCACAGGACCCGCAGGGCGCGCCCCCGGCGGGTTCCGTGCGCATACCCGGATGTCAGCGGGCGGCGATCGCCGACCCGCCGGTGGAGGCGGGTGCTCCGTCGGTGGCGGGCTTGGGTTCCAGGACGTGTTCGGCGAGGTGGCCGAACACCGCGCCGAAGGTGGACCACAGCAGGGCCTGGATGCCGAGCGAGGAGAGGCGGAACTGCCACAGCACGGTGGCCGGGAAGTCCTTGGGTGTCTCGTTGACCGCCGGGAGGAACGCCATGGCAACCGCGGTGACCGCGATGAAGGTGGTGGCGGCGGCGAGGGTCGCGTTCCAGTTGCCCCAGAGTCCGGCCAGGCGGCGGCCGAGGATCACCGCTGCGAGGGCGAGGAGCACGGTCAGGGCGATCATCAGGAAGTACAGCGCGGTGCGTTTGCCGAGGGTGGTCGGGTCGCTGGAACCGGGCGGGTTCGCCGGGTATTTCAGGAACGGGACCAGGTAGACGCATGCGAAGGCGCCCGCGGCGACCAGCGCAGCGGTGGCCCGGGCCCCGAAGCGGCCGATGCGTCCCAGGGCGAAGCAGAACGCCAGGGCGGCGATGCCTCCCACGGCGGTGCCGAAGACCAGCACCGCGGTGGCCAGGCCGGCGGTGGACTGCAGGGCGCGGCTGACCAGTTCCGTGCCGTGCTCGTGGGTGTGGGCGTCCTGGTAGGCGATGCCCGAGTTCACGCCGGGTTCGCCGATCAGGTGGGCCGGCCCGAAGGCCAGCAGCCCGGCGGCCAGGCCGGCGAGCATGCCGCGCACCAGCAGCGCGCGGACGGTGGGTGAGTTCATGCGGCTGTCCCCTCGGGTCTTCAGTGGCAGGGGAAGCCGAGCAGGTGCCGGCCGTCGTGGACCCATTCGTGCACGCCCGCGCCGGAGAACAGGGAGGTGGCGCCCTGCTCGGCGCCGACGAAGTACAGCAGGACCAGCATCAGCAGACCGAAGAACGCAGCCCAGGGCAGGATCGCCCGGATCGGCAGCTTGGCGAGCGTGGGCGGGGAGAGCGGGGCGGGGGCGATGGCGGAGTGAGCCACGGCGAGACCTCCTTCGGGAACACGCGTCCCGTGTTGGGTGGAGCACGCGACGACGGCGCAAGGGTCTGACTCGCCGTCACAACCCCCTGTTCAGCAAGAGGCCAGTGACGGACACACAGTGGCGCGACCGTGCCGGACTTGCACCGGACTTCCGTTCGCGCCGTCGTCTTATCGCCTATGACGGTAGCGGGCCGCCGCCCGCCCGGCCAAGGCCGCGTCGGTCACACTCCGGTCCCGCCGTCAGGTGCACGGCGCGCTGACCGGGCCGGATAGCATCGCCGGTACTCCGCAGGCGCCCCGTGGAAGGACTGCGCCACCCATGAGCATCCGGCTGACCCTGCTGGCCGCGGCCCCCGGGCCGGCGCTGCGCATGGCGCGTTTCGACGACGACCAGTCGCTGGACGAACGCGGGCTGGAGGCGGCCCGCGCCGTCGCCCCGGCCCTGCCCCCGGCCGCCCGGTACTTCACGGCGCCCTCGTTGCGGTGCCGTCAGACCGCGGAGACCCTCGGGCTTTCCGCCGTCGTGGAGCCGGCCCTGCGCGATGTGGACATGGGCACCTGGCGCGGCCGCTACCTGGGCGACCTGGCCACCGAGGACCCCGGCGGCCTCGGCGCCTGGACCAACGACTCGGCCGCCATCCCGCACGGCGGCGAATCCGTGAGCGAACTGTGCGACCGCGTCGGGGCCTGGCTCGACGCTCTGCCCCAGAACACCGGACGGGTCCTGGCCGTCACCGAACCCGCCGTCATCCGAGCCGCGATCCTGCACGCCCTGGCCACGCCCCCAACTGCGTTCTGGCGCATCGACGTCCCCCCGCTGTCCTGCGCCCGATTCACCGCTCACGCCGGACGCTGGAACCTCCGGCTGGGCTGACGGGGCGTGCATCCGAGGAGTGGAGGACAGACCCGTGGGCCACCTTGCAGTGCGCTTCTCTCGCCCTATGCCGCCGTAGGCGCCGAGACGAGTGGCGACCCGGACCGCCGCACCGTGATCAATCCTCAGCGCTCAATCGGCTACGGAGTGGTAGCTCTTGGGTAGCGAAAGCTATACGAGAACCGGGCTTCACCTAACTGCTGGTGAACACTTACTGCCAAGCAGATTGACAGTCCCTGGGCTGCGGGGCTCCGTGCCCGAAGCCGGAGTCCACGACCAAATGGGCCTGGTTGGTCTGGTCCGGTGTGCACCAGCGGGAAGAGGGTCCCGTCTATGGACGGCCCGTCGAAGCCAGGCGATTTTGCGAGCAGGCGTATCGGTAATCGCTTTCTTTCCGCGGCTGAGGTCCCCGCCTGCTGTCGGAGGAATGCCGGCCTGTGGGAGCCGGGCCCCGCGCGGTTCTGATGCGGGGCCCGGCGCCGTTCACTTTAGGTAACCGAGGACGGTCATCATTCCAGCCTCGCCGTGGTAGACGTTGTGGCAGTGGATCATCCACAGGCCTGGGTTGTCCGCATCGAAGTCGACGGCGAGTGTGCTGTCGGGTAGGACGATCGCCGTGTCCTTGCGTGGGCCGTTGTTCGCCAGTGCGAAGGTGTGCCCGTGCAGGTGAACGGGGTGCCACATCTCGGTCGAGTTGGTGAAGACGACCCGGACGCGTTCCCCCTCGCGCACCGGGATGCGCTGTGACGGGTGATACTTCTTCTTGTTGAAGGCCCAGTCGTATTTCTCCATGCCTCCCGTGAGTTCCAACTTCACCGTCCGGTCCGGCTTGGCCGACCGGAGCCGCACGCTGGCGTCGGCTTTGAGCTGCCCTGCCGTGAGGAGTTTTCCGGAGAGTTCGGCCGGTTGCGCGGAAGAGTCGGGCGCGCTGCCTCCGCTGGTACGCAAGACCGCCAGTGCCGTCTTCTTCTTCCCCTCGGCCAGCGCGACGAGAGGAAAGACCCCGTCCTTGACGGTGACCAGGACGTCGTATCGCTCGCCCATGCCCAGCAGGAGTGCGTCTGTCCGGGCCTGTTCGACCGGGAAGCCGTCGGTGTGCGTCACCGTCATCTCGTGGCCGCCCAGCGCGACGCGGAAGGCCGTGTCACCACCAGCGTTGATGAACCGAATCCGGACTCGGTCACCGGGCTTGGCACGGAAGGTCTCAGGGTCGTCGGCGGTACGGCCGTTCACCAGATAATGCGGGTAGGCCACATCGCCCGCGTCACCTCCCAGGAGGTCGCTGGTGGCGCCCATCATCATTCGTGACGGGCCGGAAGCCTTGGGGGAGGGGGACTCTTTGGAGTTCATCGACATGCCGCTCATGTCGTGCCCACCGTGGCCCATGCCCTTGCTGAGTTCGGCGAGGACCGCATCCGGGGTGCTGTCGTCGATCCCGTCGACCCAGTCGTCCAGGACGACGACCCACTCACTGTCGTACTTGAGTGGTTCCCTCGGGTCCTCCACGATCAGCGGGGCGTAGAGGCCCCGGTCCTGTTGGACACCGGAATGCGGATGGAACCAATAGGTGCCTGCGTGGGGAACGGCGAAGCGGTAGTCGAAGGAGGCACCGGCTTTGACCGGCCTCTGGGTCACGTCGGGCACGCCGTCCATGTCGTTGCGCAGCGCCAGCCCGTGCCAGTGCAGGGAAGTCGGCTGCGGCAGATGATTGGCGAGCGTGAGAGCGAGCGTGTCACCAGCGGTGACACGGACCTCTTTACCGGGCAGGCGGTCACCGTAGGCCCAGGACTTCACGGTGCGGCTTCCCAGATCGAGTCGGGTCTCAACCGCGGTGAGCTTGACCTTCTGCTCCGGGCCGGGATTGCGCTTCGCCTCAGCAGCGACGACCTCCTTGCCATCGGGGGACACATAGCCGGGCCCGGCGGGGGAGGCCGTGTCTTCCTGATTTGAGTGGTCCATGCCACTCATGTCGGAGCCCGAGCAGGCGGTGAGCAGTCCGCTGCCGGCGACGGCGATTCCAGCGCCGAGCAGGTAGCGGCGGGTGGGTGTGCGCATATTGAAATGCACCTCGTGTCGGTGTCGATGCTTACAGGAATGAGAGAGGCCGCTCGCGGTGGAGCGGCTGGGTATTCCTATAGGCGGAGTACCGACAGTTGGGCGAGACGCGTCCGGCAGCGTGGGGGAGGAACCGGCCTCAGGTCGGAGAGCAGCCGCAGCGCTGCGAGTGCAGGGTCGAGGACGCGAGTTCGGCGCCGGGAACGACCGCCTGCTGCGAGCAGGATGACCGTCCACGTGCCAACCACGGCCAAGCAGACCGACATCGGGTCCATACCCCCGTGCGGCACCTCGTCAGTGGCCAGGGGAGCGGCGGCCAGGTCCGCGGATGCCTGTGAGAAGTGCTGCCCGGGCAACAGGGTCGTTGACACGAAGTTGCCGGGCAGGGAGCCGGAATCTCGCCCAGTCGAATGGCCGAGAGTGTGCATGGTCACGATACCGAGCGTCACGGCGGCGAACAGAAGCAACCGGGTTGCCCACGACGCGGACCTGAGTTCCTTCCGCATCGCGTACCTCCCGAGCTCCGCTCTGAGTCCTCCTGTACCCGCGGAGGGTATGGCATCGACTGCGAAGCATACAATTTGCCTTGCCACGCGAATCGGCGGCTGATACCGGAGCTGAACGCTTGAGCCGTCCGAGAGCGGGCCCTTGCGTCCTTCGCCGGCGTCAAAGGTTTGAAACGTAGGCGTTAAGCTGATTACTGAGGCTGAACTCGTGGTG
>DOWQ01000007.1:0-164 GCA_003519485.1 Streptomyces sp.
CCCGTACGCCCGTACGCCCGTACGCCGTCACGCCCGTTACGTGCCCGTACGGCAGTGGCGGCACGGCGGACCGCGGCCGCGTCGCGTCCCCGCCGCGACACACGGCAGGCGGGGGCGAGTCCCCCGGGACGACGCCCGTAAACGGGCACGGTGCCCGTTCGCAC
>DOWQ01000007.1:178-10439 GCA_003519485.1 Streptomyces sp.
GGAACGGGCAGAAACGGGCGCGATCGTTCCTCTTCCGGTCCTGTTCAACGCCTCCCCGTGCTTGTACACATGTCACTCAAGCCCGAACGGACATCACGCCGGCCGAGAGAAGGGAGGCGTGCGGTGGACGCCGAGGAACGCCGGAGGCACACGCTCCAGCTGGTACGCCGTACGGGCACCGTCCAGGTCTCCGACCTCGCCGCGGACCTGGGCGTGGCCCGGGAGACGGTGCGCCGCGATCTGCACGTGCTGGAGGAGCACGGCCTCGTACGGCGCACCCACGGCGGCGCCTACCCCGTGGAGAGCGCCGGCTTCGAGACGACCCTCGCCTTCCGCACCACCATGCACGTGCCCGAGAAGACCCGGATCGCGGCCGCCGCCGCCGAGCTGACCGGTGACGCCGGCACGGTCTACGTCGACGAGGGCTTCACCCCGCAGCTCATCGCCGCCCGGCTCCCGCGCGACCGGCCGCTCACGGTGGTCACCGCCTCCCTGACCACCGCCGGGCTGCTCGCCGAACGGGAGCTGACCACCGTGCTGCTCCTCGGCGGCCGGGTGCGCGGCGGAACGCTGGCCACGGTGGACCACTGGGCGACCCGGATGCTGGCCGGATTCGTCATCGACCTGGCCTTCATCGGCGCCAACGGCATCACCCGCGAGCACGGCCTCACCACTCCCGACCCCGCGGTCGGCGAGGTCAAGGAGCAGGTCATGAAGGTGTCCCGGCGGAAGATCTTCGCCGGGGTGCACACCAAGTTCGGCGCCGCGAGCTTCTGCCGGTTCGCCGAGGTGGCGGACGTGGAGACGATCGTCACCGACACCGGCCTCCCGCTGGCGGAGGCCCACCGCTACTCCCTCCTCGGCCCGCAGGTCCTCCGAGTCTGACCCGCGCCCCCGACCAGCACCCCCCGCCACGGGTCCGGCAGCCGCCGGCGCCCGGCTCAGAACGCATTATGTATGTGAGCGAATGCCCTAAGTTATCATCGTTGGACGCATGGTATTCTGCGTCCAATGAAGATTTCGCCGTCGCTGCTGCCGATACTGCGCTCGCAGCTCCAAGGAGAGCTGCTGGCGCTGATCCTGCTGCATCCCGAGCAGGAGTACACCCTGACCGAACTTGCTCAGGAACTCGGCGCGTCACATTCGGCCGTGCTACGAGAGGTGAGCCGTCTCGCCGAGGGGGCGATCCTCTCCGACAGGCGCGTCGGCCGCACTCGCATGGTCGGCGCGCGACGCGACACTCCCCTCGCGCGCCCGCTCACGGATCTCATCGCGGCGTCATTCGGCCCGCTGCCGCTGTTGACCGAGGCACTGCGACAGGTGGCAGGCGTGGAGGCCGCCTACATCTACGGTTCGTGGGCCGCCCGCTACCAGGGAGAGCCAGGGCCGCCACCAGAGGATGTCGACGTCCTGGTGGTGGGCGAGCCGGACGCGGACGAAGTCTTCGACACCGCCGAACGAGTCGGTCGCGAACTGCGCCGAGAGGTGAGCATGCACCGCGTCACCACGGAGGCCTGGTCTGCCGCATCGACGGGTGACCCCTTCCTTACCAGCGTCCGTGCACGGCCCCTGGTGCCCCTGGACCTCCACCGGGGAGAATCTGCGTGACCCGCTGGAAACAAGGCCGAGCCACTGTCGATGCGTTGATCGCAGACGGAGCCATCGAACGGGTACCGGCTTCCCTGCCGGCCGCCGAGGGGGAATTGACACGCAGCCGGACGCATCTCTCTTCAGCGCGAAAGCTGGCGGCGTCTGACCCCGAGGGTGCTTACACCCTCGCCTATGACGCCGCCCGCAGAGCGCTCGCGGCCGTTCTGCAGAACGAGGGCCTGCGCGCCACCAGCCGAGGCGGCCACCGGGCGGTCTATGAGGCCCTGCAGGCACAGCTGGATCCCCCACTCGGTTCGATCCTGCGACCGTTCAACCGCATGCGCGCCCGCCGCAACGAGGTGGAATACCGCTCGTCTGAAGCGCCGGAAGTGACAGCCGAGGAGGTCACGATGGACCTGCCGAAAGTGCATGCCTTGATCGACTTGGCTGAGAAGACCATCGTCAACATGCCGCGGTACTGACCACGGTGGGGCCTGCCAACGGTGGTTTCGGGTAGAAGGGCGAGCATCCCATTCCGGTATCAGACGTGCAGGAAACGGATGATCTGCACGGCGAGTTCTTCGCCTGCGTCCTCCTGCAGGAAGTGTCCGGCGTCGGTGATGGTGGGGTGCTCACGGCCGGCGGCGCCGGGCACCGACGTGCGCAGGACGGGGGCCATGGCCGCGGTGATGGGGTCGCCGTCTGAGAAGGCGCACAGAAACGGCTTGGTCCACTCGGTCAGCGCGCGCCAGGCGGCGCGGTTGGCGTGGGTGGCGGGGTCATCGGGGCTGGTGGGCACGAGGGCCGGCATGGCCCGCGGGCCGGCTTTGTAGGTCTCGTCGGGGAAGGGCGCGTCGTAGGCGGCGCTTTCCGCCGCGGTCAGCGGGTGGCGGCAGCCGCCGGCGACGAACCGTGCGATGTCCAGGCTTTGCGCCTTCTCGACCGCGGTGCGGAAGGACCACCACACCTGGGGCATGTCATGGTCGCCGGTGGGCAGTCCGGTGTTGGCGGCGACGATCGCGCTGAACCTCTCGGGGTGTTCGGCTGCCAGCCGCAGCCCGATCAGGCCGCCCCAGTCCTGGCACACCAGGGTGATGCCGCGCAGGCCGAGGGCGTCCAGCGTGAGGGCGCGCATCCACTCGACGTGCCGGGCGTAACTGTGGTCGGCGGTCCGGGCCGGCTTGTCGGAGCGGCCGAACCCGACCAGGTCCGGCGCGATCACGCGGAACCCGGCGTCGGCGAGGACGGGCAGCATCGCTCGGTAGAGGAACGACCAGCTGGGTTCGCCGTGCAGCAACAGCACCACCGGCCCGTCGGCGGGGCCCGCGGCGACGTAGGCCATCCGGAGCGTGCCCTGGCCGCCGGCCTCCCCGGTGGGCACGTCGGCGTAGTGGGGCGCNNCGGGCAGGTCGGTGAAGCGCTCGTCGGGTGTGCGCAGCAGGTCCATGCGGGTCCTCTCACGAGACGTTGACGGGGCGGAGGCGGAGGCGGAAGCGGAAGCGGGGTCAGCCTACGGAAGCGCGCCGGCCCCGCNNCCCGCCCGTCGGTGGGCGGGTCCGGCGCGCGGGGGTTGGCGTCAGGGCGTGGGCGGGCCGACGACCATCCAGCTCAGCACGGGCGTGCTCTGCAGGTACACCAGCACGCACATGAGCAGTAGGAACACCAGACTCCAGCCCAGGACGCGGCGGAAGAGGTGTCCCTCGCGGCCCTGGTAGCCGACGGCTGCGGCGGCGATGGCGAGGTTCTGCGGGGAGATCATCTTCCCGAGCACGCCGCCTGAGGAGTTCGCCGCGGCCATCAGGGTCGGTGACAGGCCGGCCTGGTGCGCGGCGGTGACCTGCAGGGCGCCGAACAGCGAGTTCGAGGAGGTGTCGGAGCCGGTGACGGCCACGCCGATCCAGCCGAGGATCGGCGAGACGAAGGCGAACAGGCCGCCGGCGCCGGCGACCCACAGGCCCAGCGTCGTCGTCTCGCCGGAAACATTCATGAGGAAGCCGAGCGCGAGTACCAGCATGACGGTCAGCGTGGCGAACTTCAGCTGGCTCAGGGTGCGTCCGTAGGCGCTCAGACCGCGGCGGAGCCCCACCTTCAGGATCGCCATGCTGGCCAGTCCGGAGATGAGCAGCAAGGTGCCTGCGGCGGACAGCAGGTTGAGTTTGAACGTCATGGCCACCGGATCGCCGGCGTCGTTGAAGATGTGCAGGCCGGGCCAGTTGAAGATGCGGGTCGCGATCTCCAGTCCGGTGCCGGAGTCGCCGACGCCCTCGGGCCCCGTACCGGTGATCGCGGGTACGCGGGTGGCCAGGACGAAGACCAGGATGATGACGAGGTAGGGCGCGTAGGCGCGGAAGACCTCCATCGGCGAGTCGTGCACCTGCCGCCCCGTCTCGGAGCGCACGCGTGTCAGTACGAGGTCGTCGGCGTCGGCGTCCTCGCCGTCCGCCGGGGCGGCGGGGCCGGGCTTCCCTCCGGGGCCGGGCTGCCCGCCGGGGCGGCCGCCACCGCCGGCAGCCGGAGTGCCGCCCTCTGCCGCGTCGTCCGCGTCGTCGGGCTCCGTCTCCTGGTAGCCCTCCTTGGCGTGCCATACCCGGGTGAAGGCGAGCACCGCCAGCGCGGAGGCCAGCGAGGCGATGATGTCGGTGAGCGGTACCGACCAGAAGTTGGCGCTGAGGTACTGGGCCAGGGCGAAGACGGCGCCGCAGACCACGGCGGGCGGCCACGTCTGGCGCAGTCCGCGCTTGCCGTCCACGATGAAGACCAGGGCGAGTGGCACGAAAATGGCCAGGATGGGGGTCTGCCGGCCGACCATGGCGCCCAAATCGTCCACGGGCAGGCCGGAGACGCTGGAGAGCGTGGTGATCGGGACGGCGAGCGCGCCGAAGGCGACGGGCGCGGTGTTGGCGACCAGGGCGACGGTGGCGGCCTTCAGCGGCCGGAAGCCCAGCGCTATGAGCATGACCGAGGAGATGGCGACGGGAGTGCCGAAGCCGGCGAGCGCCTCCAGCAGGGCGCCGAAGGAGAAGGCGATGATGATCGCCTGTACCCGCTGGTCGTCGCTGATGGAGGCGAAGGACCGGCGCAGCACGTCGAAGTGGCCCGTCTCCACCGTGAGGTTGTAGACCCAGATCGCGTTGATCACGATCCACATGATCGGGAAAAAGCCGAAGGCGGCGCCCAGCAGCCCGCTGTTGAGAGCGTCGCCGACCGGCATCGAGTACACCGCGACGGCGAGTACCACGGACACGGCCAGGGCGATGAGGGAGGCGAGCCAGGCCCGCATGCGCAGCACCCCGAGGAGCAGGAACAGCACGAGGAGCGGGAGCATCGCAAACAGGGCCGACAGCGCGACGGAGTCGCTGACGGGACTGTAGTCCTGCTGATAGGAGGCGAGGAGCATGGAGCTACCTTTCCGGGGACGAAAGGGACGGAAGTCTCAGGGACGGGAGGTTGGTGACCCTGGGTCAGGGGGAGGCGACCGTGCCGGGGCCGTCGAGGGCCTGGGCGAGCAGCCGCTGCACGGGAACGCCCCGGATCGAGGCGTCCAGGACCTGCACGGTGTGGGCGACGGGCATCCGTTCGCCTGTCCGCGCGAGTGTGGTGGCCACCTGCATCCAGCAGCCGGGGTTGGCGGTGACCATGACCTGGGCGCCGGTGGCCCGTACGGCTGCGGCCTTGCGTTCGCCGAGTTCGCGGGCGGGCTCGGGGTGGAGGAGGTTGTAGGTGCCGGCGCTGCCGCAGCACAGTTCCGCCTCGGCGGGCTCCCGCAGTTCCACGCCGGGGATGCCGCCGAGCAGCCGGCGCGGCTGGTCGCGGACGCTCTGGGCGTGCGCGAGGTGGCAGGCGTCCTGGTAGGCGACGGTCATGGGCAGGGGGTGCCGTTCGGCGACCGGGCCGAGTTCGTCGAGGAGTTCGGTGACGTCGCGGACCTTGCCTGCCAGGGCTTCGGCGCGGGCCGCCCAGCCGGGTTCGTCGCGCAGCTGGTGGCCGTACTCCTTGAGGTTCGAGCCGCAGCCGGCGGCGTTGACGACGACGGTCTCGACCTGCGCGGCCTCGAAGGTCTCGATGACCTGCTTGGCGAATCGCAGCGCTTCGGTCTCCCGGCCGGCGTGTGCGGACAGCGCGCCGCAGCAGCCCTGCCTGCGCGGCACGACGACCTCGCAGCCCTCGGCGGTGAGCACCCGCGCGGTGGCGGCGTTCACGTCGGGGAAGAAGGTGCCCTGAACGCATCCGGTGAGCAGGCCGACGGTGCGGCGCCGGGTGCCGGTGGCGGGGATGCGCTGAGCGAGGCGTTCGGTGTGTCCGAGTTTGGGTGCGAGGGACTCCATCGCCTGGACGGGCTCGGGGAGCCGGCGCAGCAGCCCGGTGCGGGCCAGGAGGCGGCTCAGGCCGCTAACCTGGTAGACGCGCAGCGGTCCCCTCATGGCGCGCAGCCGGCGGGGGTAGGGGAAGAGGCCGTAGACCAGTGCGCGCAGCAGTCGTTGCCCGCGGGGCCGTTCCACGCGTCGCTCGAGCTGGGCACGGGTGCTTTCGATAAGTTTGTCGTACTGCACGCCTGAGGGGCAGGCGGTGACGCAGGCCATGCAGCCCAGGCACTGGTCGAGGTGGCGCACGCTGCCGGCGTCGAAGGCGTCGCCCTCGAGCCCGGCCTTCATGATGTCGATGCGCCCGCGCGGGCTGTCCATCTCCTCGCCCCACAGCACGTAGGTGGGGCAGCTGGGCAGGCAGAACCCGCAGTGGACGCAGTCGCCGATGAGTGCGGCGTCCGGGGGGTGGTGGGCGTCGAAGGCTCCGTCGGGGGGCGGGCCGGCGCCGGGCATGCCCAGCCCGACGGTGGCGGCAGGGGCGCTGCCGGTGACGGGCCCGCCCGGCCGCGGTGCCGAGGGGTGGCCGGGTGTCTTGCCGGTGGGGGTGTCCGCTGTCACTACAGTCCTCCGAGTAGTCGTCCCGGCGACAGGCGCCGCTCCGGGTCGAACTGGTCTTTGACGCGCGTCATGAGTCCGAAGGAGTCGGCCACCGGTCCCCAGTGGTCCAGTTCGGCGCGCGAGTCGTCGGGGGCCGAGAGCACGACCGCTGACCCGTCGTAGGGCCTGATCGCGGTGCGCAGTGCGGCCAGGTCGGTGTCCGCGGGCACGGCGGCGTACGCCACGCCGGTGCAGGCCGAGGCCGTGCCCGTGGCGGTCTCGGGAAGGGCGTCGAGCACGTGGGGCAGGGCGGCGGGTGCGAAGGCCATGCGCAGCACCAGCGCCCCGGTGGGGCGCTGCCCGAACCAGTCGGGTGGCGTCTCGGCCGGCGTGCCGGCGCCGAGCAGTGCGACAGCGGCCCGCGTTTGTGCCCGCACCGAGGCCTCGATGCTCTCGAAGAGCACGGCGAGTTCGCCCCCGCCCCCGCCCCCGCCCGCGCCCGCGCCCGCGCGCCAGCGCAGTTCGACGGCGGTCGGTGTGAGGGTGGAGCGGGCCAGGAGTGCGGCGAGCCGGCCCGCCTCGGCGCTGTCGCGCACGGGAACCAGGACGGCGCACATGGCGGGTGGCAGCGGGTGCAGCCGCCAGGTGGTGGACACGACCGTTCCCAGGCCGCCGTGGGCTCCGGTGTAGAGCTTGCCCAGGTCGTAGCCCGCGACGTTCTTGACGACTTTGCCGCCGGCTTTGGCGGTGGTGCCGTCGGCGAGTACGACGGTGACACCGATGAGCAGGTCCCGCACGGTGCCGTATCGCAGCCGGCGTGGGCCGGAGGCGTTGGCGCTGACGATGCCGCCGAGTGTCGCGCCCTGCTCGGGCGGGTCCAGGGCGAGCATCTGCCCGTGTTCGGCGAGGCGTTGCTGCAGCGCGTGGAGTGGCACGCCGGCCTCGGCGACGGCGATGAGGTCGCCGGGTTCGTGCTCGAGGACGCGGTCGAGTCCGGTCGTGCGCAGCAGCAGGTCGCAGGAGGTGGGCGGCGCCGCCCAGCCGGTCTTCGTGCCGGCGCCGGCGGGGACGACGGTGCCCGTGGTGGAGCGCATGATGTCGGCGACCTCACCGGCGGTTCCGGGGCGGAGGATTTCGGCGGCCGTCTCGTGGGGCGTGGGCATCTCAGAACACCTCGCCCAGCGCCGGGTCGTGGGTGTCCGCCGCCGTGTGCGCGCCGGGGCGCTCGCCGCACAGCCGGGGTGTCGGGAAGAGCTTGCCCGGGTTGGCCAGTCCCTCCGGGTCGAAGGCACAGCGCACCCTTTGCATCGTGTCCAGGTCCTCCGGGGTGAACTGCCGTGACATCTTGGACTTCTTCTCCAGTCCCACGCCGTGCTCCCCGGTGATGGATCCGCCTGCCTCGACGCACAGGTCGAGGATGGCGAAGCCCAGTTCCTCCGCTGCCTGGGCGGCGCCGGCGACGGTGTCATCGAAGAGGATGAGGGGGTGCAGGTTGCCGTCGCCGGCGTGGAAGACGTTGGCGACGCGTATGCGGGCCGCCTCGGCGAGGCGGCCGATCTCGCCGAGTACCTCGGGCAGCCGGGTGCGCGGTATGACGCCGTCCTGTACGTAGTAGGCGGGGCTGATCCTGCCCACCGCGGCGAAGGCGGACTTGCGTCCCTTCCACATCAGCGCGCGTTCGTTCTCGTCCCGTGCGATCCGTGTCTCGAAGGCGCCGCGTGCGGCGGCCAGTTCCTCGACCTGAAGGAACTGTGCGTCGACTTCTGCCTGTGGGCCGTCGAGTTCGATGACCAGGACGGCGACGGCTCCCTCGGGGTAGCCGCAGCGGACGGCGGCCTCGGCGGCCTCGATGGCCAGGGCGTCCATCATCTCGATCGCTGCGGGCAGGATGCCCGCAGCGATGATGTCGCTGACGGTCCCGGCCGCGTCCTCCACGGTGCGGAATCCGACGAGCATCGTCTGGACCGACTCGGGCGTCCGGACGGTGTGGACGGTGACCTGCGTGGCGACGCCGAGTGTGCCCTCGCTTCCGACGAAGGCCCCGAGCAGGTCCAGGCCCGGGTGCTCCGGTGCGGTGCCGCCCAGGTGGACGAGTTCCCCGTCGGGCAGGACGACTTCCGCGCCGGTGACGTGGTTGACCGTGAAGCCGTATTTCAGGCAGTGGGCGCCGCCGGCGTTCTCGGCGACGTTGCCGCCGATGGAGCAGACCTGCTGGGAGGAGGGGTCGGGGGCGTAGGCCTGTCCGTGGGGGGCGGCCTCCCGGCTGATCCAGAGGTTGATGACGCCCGGTTCGGCGACGATGCTCGCGTTCTCCGGGTCGCAGGAGACGATCTGCCGCAGCCGTGACAGGACGATGAGTACGCCATCGGCGACGGGCACGGCTCCGCCGGACAGGCCGGTGCCCGATCCTCTGGTTACGAAGGGGACGCCGGCCCGCGCGCACAGCCGCACCGTGCGCACCACGTCGTCACGGTGGGCGGCGAGCACGACCACTGCGGGCCGGACCCGGTACGCGGTCAATCCGTCGCATTCGTAGGTGCGCAGCTGGGCCGGATCGGTGAGTACCTTGTCCGCTCCGAGCCCGGTGCGCAGCTGCTCCGCGAGGCGGATCATGGTGGGGCCGGGTGAGCGAGCAGGGTTTTCGCCGGGTTTGTCGTGCTGGTATTCCTGCAGGTACTCCGGGACGGTGGGCGACACTGCGACTCCATTGGACGGTATTTCTTTACCGGATAGCGGAACAATGGAACCGGCGGGTCGGCTGTGTCAAGAGTCACGCACACCCTGGCCCCGATCAACGCCCGCGCTGGTGCGCACCGGCCCGCGGGCGCCGCCGGCCACTGTGTCCTACATGAAGTTGCGGGTGTGCAGCGCGGACAGTTCCGCGGCTTTGTCGTCGGGGAAACCCAGGCGGGCCAGGCGGTGGCGGCGGCCGTCGTCCATCTCCTCCTGCAACTGCTGCACCAGGCGGTAGCCGCGTGCGACGGCCGCCGGCTCCCAGAAGCCCGCGGCCAGCAGGACGAGTGCGTCGAAGACGTCGGCGTTGAGCCCGGTGGTGTCCAGCAGGGCGTCGTGGCGACGCTCGACGGCGCCGCGCAGACGGGAGCGGAAGGCCGGGTCCGCGGTGGACCGGTGGGCGAGGTGGGCGACGCCGAAGGCCACGTGCCGGGCCTCGTCCTGGCGTGCCAGGCGGGTGACAACCCGGGTGACCGGGTCCGGGGCGTGCTGGTCCAGGAAGGACAGCAGGTTCAGAAAGGTGCCCTCGCCGAGCACGGGGAGCAGGAACGTGGCCAGGGAGAAGTCGGGTTCGCTCAGCAGCGTCGCCAGCGAGGCGCGGCCGCCCGCGGAGGAGGTGCCCATGCGGCCGCCCCGGAGCAGGGCCCGCCGGGTGAAGACCTCCACGTGCCGGGCCTCCTCGGCCGCCTGCACCGCGAGCAGTTGCAGGACCTCGCGGAAGTGCGGGTGGACCTGCGCCAGGAGCCTCCCCGGGACGACCAGGGCGACCTGCTCGTTCTCGACCAGGTAGGTCATGATCTGGACCACCGCCTGCTCGACGGGCGCGGGCAGGGTGGAGTCGGCGTCCCAGTGCACCGCCGTGGCCGGGTTCCACTGGGCGGAGGCGGCGTGTGCGTACAGCCGTGGGGCCAGGTCGGCCCACACCACGTCGCGGTCGGCCGCCGCGTAGCCCAGATCCGGGCCGCCCGTCCCGACGAGCGCGCCGCGGGCCGCGAGTCCCCAGCGGTCCGGCGGCCTGGCGACCACGCCGTCCCCGG
>DOWQ01000744.1 GCA_003519485.1 Streptomyces sp.
ACCGGCCGGCTGCCGCGCGCCGGCTGCCGGAGTCCGTCCCTCGCGGTCGGTTCCGGCGCCGGGCCGGTCCTGGCCGTCGGGACGGCTGCGCTGTTCGCGGCCGTCGTCGCCCGTGCCGACGTCAGGAAGACGCTGGGACACGCCGGTTGCGTTCCCTACGAGGTCGCCGACCGGCTCACCGGCGGACCGTGCGATCCGCTCGACCCCGTCGGCGGCCGGCCGCACTGTGCGGTCGGCGGCCCTGTCGGCGGTCTGTTCGGCCGCCTGCTCGGCGGCCTTACGGCTCCGTGCGTCGTCGACTTCTCCGGTGCCTTCCACGGCGCCTGCTCCGCCGGCGTCCGACACACCCGGTTCCATGCGCTGCCCGGCCCGCTGCTTCGCCTCGTCGGCGGAGGGGAGCACCTTTCCGGTGCCCGCCGAGCCCGTCGTCTCCGGGCCGCTCGCCGCGTGTGCGCTGCCACCGAAGAGGACCGCGAGCCCCAGCAGGCCCCCGAGGAAGAGGACCACCAGCCACGCACGCCGTGCGGCGACCGTGCGCGGTGAGCGCACGGCAGCGGGCACGGTGAACGCAGCAGACATCAGTGGGGGGACCTTCCCTGGGGACGGAACTACACGTTCCGGGTTGGCGGAATCGATTCTTGCACGATCGGTGGGGGGCGATGCAACCCGGGACGGCAACGAGCAGGTGATCTTTCTTTGAACAAACATGTACGGCGTGCGCTGCCAGGACGGGCAACAAGTCCGCGCGACCAAACGGCCATTAGTCGCCTTTCGGACCGCAAACCGGCGCGCCGAGCGGCTCACTCATTCGGCTCATTCTCATCGTCCGGCGACCGCTCACCGGACGCCGACGCGCCACGCCCATGTCCTTCTTCTCCTCCGAAAACGCCCTATCGAGGCGAAAAGTCCAGGGGTGGAATTGGGGACTCCGTAACCAGGGGATTGACCAAAAACGCTCCTTGACCACCACTCAGACGGCACCCAGACTCCAAGAGGCACTCATGCACCAAGATTCACAGGCCAATGGCTTGGTCGTGCGGTACCGATACCAGCACGGGGTGTGCGACGGGGGAACGGACAGAAGTGTGCACGCGTTCATGCGTGCACACCACTCCTTCACCTCTTCTTCTCATCTGCTTGGTGCGCGAAGGGAATGGAGGGAATGCCGGTGCGAACGGGCCATCCCGGCGTATACATCGAGGAACTTCCCAGCAGCGTCCGCACCATTGGCGCCGTCACCACGTCGGTGACGGCATTCGTCGGGCACACCCGTCGCGGGCCGCTCAACCAACCGGTGCGGGTCACCAGCTTCGCCGACTTCGAACGCCGCTTCGGCGGCCTCACCGCGCGCAGCGCGGTCGGCTACGCCGTCCATCAGTTCTTCGGCAACGGCGGCACGATCGCGGTCATCGTGCGGGTCGCCGCGGCCGGCACCGGCGAGGAAGCCTGCGTCACGCTCGAGTCCACCGAGGGCCACAGCGCCTGCCCGGTGCTGACCGTGCACGCCAAGGAGCCCGGCGTCTGGGGCTCCGGACTGCGCGTCTCGGTCGACCACGACACGCAGACTCCGGGCGAGACCTTCAACCTCCGGTTCTCCGGCGCGAAGGGCGGTGCCCGGGAGAGCTTCACCGGGCTCTCCATGCGCCCCGGTCACGGCCGTCACGTGGCGACCGTGGTCAACGAGGGCTCCGCGCTGGTGCGGGTCGAGGTCGTCGGTGAGGGGCGGCCGGATCCGTCCGGCACCGTATCCAAGGAGTTCGGGGCCGAGCTGCCCGACCTCGCCGTCGACCTCACCGTCAAGATCGGCGAGGTGGAACGCGAGTTCACCCTCTTCGACCCGGACCAGGACGGCGAGCCGCCCACCGGCGTCACCGAGCTGGCCCTGCTGCTGGAGCGCAAGCTGCGCGCCCTGCCTGATGCCCCCGGAAAACGCGCCTTCGCCGGCGCCGAGGTGACCGCCTTCGGCCGCCGGATCCAGGTCGTCGCCGGGTCCACGGACCCGGACGACGTCGTCAGGTTCGTCGGCGAATGCGCCAATGACCTGGGCCTGGAGGCATCCGTCAACCCGCCCGTCTTCCCGCTCACCGGCGGGGTGGACGGCGACCCGCCCGGGCCGCGCTACCTCATCGGCAGCGAGGCCGGCAAGACCGGGCTCCAGGCGCTGCGCGACGTCGACGACGTCAACCTGCTCTCGCTTCCCGAGCTGGCCGCGTACGAGTCGACCGAGGACATGGTCACGGTGCTCTCCGCGGCCGAGGCGCTGTGCGAGGAGCGGCGGATCTTCCTGCTCGTCGACGCGCCCGCGTCCTGGGTCGGCGTGGACAGCGCCCGGGCCGGCATCGGCGCCTTCGATCCGGTGCGCAGCAACTACGCGGGGCTGTACTTCCCGCAGCTGCGGATGGCCGACCCGCTCACCGGCAGGCTGCGCTCCTTCCCGCCGTCCGGCGCCATCGCGGGCGTCATCGCCCGTACGGACAGCGAGCGGGGCGTCTGGAAGGCGCCCGCCGGCACCGAGGCCCGGCTGGCGGGTGTGCGGTCGCTGACCGTACAGCTGACCGACCGGGAGAACGGGCTGCTCAACCCGCTGGGCGTCAACTGCCTGCGGACCTTCCCGGTGGTGGGCTCCCTGGTGTGGGGCGCGCGCACGCTGGAGGGCGCGGACGGGCTCGACAGCGAGTGGAAGTACGTGCCCGTCCGGCGGCTCGCCCTGCATGTCGAGGAGAGCCTCTACCGCGGGCTGCGCTGGGTCGTGTTCGAGCCGAACAACGAACCGCTGTGGCAGCAGATCCGGCTGGACGCCTCGTCATTCCTGCACACGCTCTTCCGGCAGGGCGCCTTCAAGGGCGGCACGCCGCGCGAGGCGTACTTCGTGAAGTGCGACGAGGAGACCACTACCGCAGCCGATATCGCGGAGGGCGTGGTGAATGTCGTGGTCGGCATCGCGCCGGTCAAGCCCGCGGAGTTCGTTGTCGTCAAGATCCAGCAGATCGCCGGACAGTTCGAGATTTAGGAATCCGATGGCTGAGTTTCAAATCAACGCCCATCGCTTCGACCCGTACAAGAACTTCAAGTTCCTGGTCCTCTGGGGCGGACGTACGGTCGCGGGCATCAGCAAAATCAGCCCGTTGAAGCGCACCACCGAAGTGGTCAAGCACCGGCATGGCGGCGATCCCAGTTCGCCGCGCAAGTCGCCGGGCCGCTCCGAATTCGAAGGTGTGACTCTCGAACGCGGCGTCACCCACGACCCCGAGTTCGACCGCTGGGCCAATAAGGTCTGGCAGGTCGGCGCGGGGCTGGGCTCCGAGGTCTCGCTCGCCGACTTCCGCCGGGACATTGTCATCCAGGTCCTCAACGAAGCCGGCCAGGTGGCCGTTTCCCACAAGCTCTACCGAACCTGGCCGAGTGAATACCAGGTGCTGGGGGAATTGGACGCGAATGCCAATGCCGTAGCCATTCAGAGTCTCAAGCTGGAGTGCGAGGGCTGGGAGCGCGACTACGAGGTGCCGGAGCCGACGGAGCCGTCCTGCACCCACCCCGCCTGAGCGGCGGGCGGCCTGAGCGATGGCGAACACGGAGCCGGCGGAGCTGCTGACCGTCTGGGAGGCGGGGCTGGGGCAGCAAGGCCCCGGCCGCGCGCTGCTGCTGCACCGGGCGGCCCGCCCGGAGGCCGACACCGGCGAGCTGCTGTCGATGCCGGTCGGCGAGCGCGAGGCCGATCTCTTCGCGCTGCGCGGCGCGCTGTTCGGCGAGCGGTTGGAGGTGCGGATCGAATGCGCCTCCTGCTCCGCGGCGATGGAGTTCGACTTCGCCTCGGAGGAGCTGGTCGGGCCGCCGCGGCGGCCCGACGGTCCGCTCCGGGTGGAGGAGGACGACTGGGTGGTCGAGTTCCGGCTGCCCACCGTCGCCGACCTCGAAGCGGCCGCCCGGGCGGCGGCCGGTGAGAACGGGGCTGACGGAGCCGACGGCTCCGTGGGTGCTGACAGCGCTGTCGGTGCTGTCGGTGCCGACGCGGACAGTGCGGCCGCCGGTACGGGCGCCGGCACCGGTGGCACGGACACCGGTGCGGCGCGCGCCCGGCGGCTGCTGCTCGCGCGCTGCACCATCTCGGCCGTACGGGCCGGGGAGCCGGTCCCCGCGGACCGGCTGTCCGAGCTGCCCGGTCAGGTGCAGCGGCGGATCGCCGAAGCCGCCGAACGGGCCGACCCGGCCGCCGAGGTGACGTTGAGCGTCGGCTGCCCCGAATGCGGCGAGGCCACCCGGGCCGAGCTGGACATCGCCTCCTACCTGTGGACCGAACTCGACTCCTGGGCGCGGGACCTGCTGCTCGACGTCCACCTGCTCGCCACCGCCTACGGCTGGGGCGAGCGGGAGATCATGGCGCTCAGTCCACTGCGGCGCCGCTACTACCTGGAGCTGTGCGCAGATGCCTGACTACTTCGACCGGTTGCTGGCGCGGCACGTCCCCGCGCGGGCGGCGGGCGGCGCCGCAGGCCCCGCGCGGGTACGGCCGCGGCT
>DOWQ01000692.1 GCA_003519485.1 Streptomyces sp.
CCGCCCCGCACCCCCGGCCCTCGCCCCGCAACCGCCCCGGTCCACCGGCGACGCCAACTCCCTGTGGCAGCCCTGGGAGCCGCCGCCCACGCACCACCACCCGGTCACGGCGCTCGACTTCCGGCACGGCACGCCCGCGCTGGCCGACTTCCCGGTGGCCCGCTGGCTGCAGTCCCTGCACGACGCGTACGGCCGGGCCGACGCCGCCGCGCTCGGGTACGGGCCGGCCGAGGGCTCCCCCGCGCTGCGTACGGAGATCGCCACGCTGGTACGGCAGAGCCGCGCCCTGGACGCGTCGGCCGACCGGATCATGGTCACCAGCGGCGCCACCCAGGCCATGGACATCCTCGTCCGGCTGCTGGCCGGGCCGGGCGACGTGGTGGTCATCGAGGACCCCAGCCACACCGTGCTGCGCCAGGTCTTCGGCTGCTCCGAGGCGACCGTGGTGCCCGTACCGGTGGACGAGGAAGGGCTGCGGGTCGAGGACATCGACGCCTGCGTACGGGCACGGGGGCACGACCCGGCGCGGGTCAACCTGGTGTACGTGACCCCGTCGCACCAGTTCCCGACCGGCTTCATCATGTCCGAGCGGCGGCGGCGCGCCCTGCTGGACTGGGCGTACCGGCGCGGCGCGACCGTCCTGGAGGACGACTACCACAACGAGTTCACCTTCACCGCCGAGCGGCTGCCCGCCCTGGCCTCGGCCCGGCACCGGAACACCGTCGTCCACGTCGGCAGCTTCAGCAAGACCCTCTTCCCGGCCCTGCGGATCGGTTACGCGATCCTCCCGCCGCCTCTCGTACAGCCCTTCCTCGGCATCAAGTGGATCACCGACCGGCTCACGCCCACCGTCGCCCAGGAAGCGCTCGCCGACTTCGTCTCGTCCGGCGCCTACGCCCGCCACATCAGCCGGATGACCCGCCTGTACCGGCAGCGCAGGAGCCGCCTCATCGAGGCCCTGCACGAGCACTTCGGCGCCGAGGTCCGCATCTCGGGCGCGGCGGCGGGCCTGCACGTGCTGGTGACTCTCACCGGCACGCGCGGCGCCGGGGAGAGCGAGATCGCCCGGCTGGCAGCCGCGCGCGGGGTGCGGGTCCACCCCGCGTCCGGGTACTTCGTGCGGCACCCGCCGGCCGAACCGACCTTCCTGATGGGGTACGCGGCTCTGACCACCGCCCGCATCACCGAGGGCGTGGCGCTGCTGGCCGCCGCCGTGCACGAGGCGGCGACTCGTCCGGAGTGAAGCGCGACCGGTGGAAGCGGGCAATGGGCAACAGCGCGAACGCGGCGAGGAGCGGCGTGGCGAGGAGCGTGAAGAAGACGGGCTCGTGGCCCCTGGGTGGTCCAGATGACGCCGAGGCCGACGGGCACGACGAGCCGGCCGGGCCGAGGACGAAGTCGTTGAACGCCATGAAGCTGCCGACCCGGCGCTTGTCGACGTGGTCGGCGATGTACGTGGGCACCACGACGGGCACGATGATCTCGCCGAGCGTCCACACACGGTGGACAGCAGGATGGCGGGCAGCGAGAAGGCGAAGGCGATCACCGCCGGCCCCAGCGTCCACAGCAGCTCCGCGGCCAGCAGCAACTTGGTGCCGTACGCCCGGATGCGCCGCTCCAGGAGCAGGGCCAGGCTGACGACCACGACGCTGTTGATGGTGTGGACGGCGCCGACCAGCCCGCCGGCTCGTCGAGCACGGTCGTGACGGCCGGCGACAGCGCGTACTCGACGCCGATCAGCGGGGCGGCGTAGAAGAAGGAGGCCAGGGTGTTGGACGCGGGGTGCGGGGGTGCGGGCTCAGTGGGCCGGCGCGGCCGACGGGGCGCCGAACAGCTCCCCCGACGGCGTGGACCGGTCGAGGACCAGCGGCCGCCCGGACCCGCCGGTGAGGCCGGCGAGCGCGTCGCCGACCCGTTCGAGCGCCTGTCCGACGGCGTCCCGGCCGCCCTCGTGCGCCGACTCGACGGTGATCAGGAGCCGGTGCCGGCCGAGGCCGGTCTTGACCTCATCGCCCTGCCGCCAGTTCCACCGCCGGGAGTGCGCCCGGCCCCGGTCGTCGGGGTAGACGACCTCGCCCGGTTCCGGGTGTTCCGGCGCGTCGGGCGCCCCGAGGGGCAGATAGGTCTCGCCGCCGTGGGCGAGGCGTACGGACAGGGCGTCGATGCCGCCCACGTCGCAGGAGGCGACAGGCAGCCGGGTGACCAGCGAGACGGCGTTGCACAGGTCCACCAGCGCGTTGATCCGCGGCAGCCGGCCCCCCTTGGCGACCCGGCGCAGCACCGACTCGGCCGCGCAGGGGAAGCGGTTGGGGTTGACGTCGACGGCCCGGTACGCGTTCCGCCACGCGGCGATCGTGGGCAGCGCGGAGACGTCCGCCTTGCTGAGCTTCTCGCCGTGCACCGCGTCCTCGGCCGTGGTGAGCAGACCGCCGGCGGCCGGGGCGTCCTTGACGACCTCGATGTCCCGTACAGCGATCAGGCCGAGCACATAGCTGGGCACGCGCTCCGACAGCCGCTCGTCGATCGTGACCGTCAGAGCGCTCGCGCCGGTGGCTGGGCTTTCCATGGAAGGGGTCCTTCGGGGCCGTGGCCGGTCGCGGTTCCCGGGCCCTGAACTCGGGGCCCTGGTACGGGAACCGCTGATGACGTGTCCGACAGTAGGGAGTCGACGGGGTGCTGGATGTGGCCAATTCCCGGCAATTCCGGGAGGCCACTCGGCCGGTCAGCCGCGCTTGCCGGCTGGTCCGGCGGACTCGGGCCCCCGTCCGGACGCGACCCCCGGACCGGACGCGGCTCCGGGTCCGGA
>DOWQ01000118.1 GCA_003519485.1 Streptomyces sp.
ACGTCGCCGTAGCGCCGTACCGCCTCGTCCACCGCCCAGGCGGCGTCCTCGACGGGATGGGCAGCGGCGCCGTTCCAGCCGCGGCAGCGGTAGCGCACCGTGTGCGTGACGAGGCCGTCCGTGCGGCCCGCGCGGGCCAGATGCCGGGCGAGTGGCCGGGCGGCCGCGGCGGTCAGTGGCGACTGCCGCCCGGTGCCGGACGGTTCACCGTCCGCCAGCAGGAGCACCACTGCCTGTACATCGACAACCCCCGCCGAGCGGGCCGCCCGGCCCAACCGGGCGTCCCCTGCGGGCATTGCTTGCTGAGCCATGGCAGAACCATGGCAGAAATCCCGGTGTACTCCACCGCACCGGTGGTCACCATTCCGTATAGCAGCGGTCTACGCGCGTAGGAGGTAGGGTGCGGAGATGATGAGCGAGACCCGCGGAAGAACCCCGGATGCGGACCAGATCCGCCGCGCGCCCAAGGTGCTGCTGCACGACCATCTCGACGGCGGGCTGCGCCCGGGCACCGTCGTCGAACTCGCCCGCGAGGTGGGTTACGAGGGACTCCCGGAGGCCGAGGCCGACAAGCTCGGCAGCTGGTTCCGGGAGGCCGCCGACTCCGGCTCGCTGGAGCGCTACCTCGAGACCTTCGGGCACACCTGCGCGGTCATGCAGACCCGGGAGGCGCTGGTCCGGGTGGCCGCCGAGTGCGCCGAGGACCTCGCCGCGGACGGCGTGGTCTACGCCGAGGTGCGTTACGCGCCCGAGCAGCACCTCACCGGCGGCCTGAGCCTCGAGGAGGTCGTCGAAGCGGTCAACGAGGGCTTCCGCCGCGGCGAGCGCCGGGCCAGGGAGGACGGCAACCGCATCCGCGTGGGCGCGCTGCTGACCGCCATGCGGCACGCCGCCCGCGCCCTGGAGATCGCCGAAGTCGCCAACCGCTACCGCGACCTGGGCGTCGTCGGCTTCGACATCGCGGGGGCCGAGGCGGGCTACCCGCCCACCCGGCATCTCGACGCCTTCGAGTACCTCAAGCGCGAGAACAACCACTTCACGATCCACGCCGGCGAGGCGTTCGGCCTGCCGTCGATCTGGCAGGCCCTCCAGTGGTGCGGCGCCGACCGGCTCGGCCACGGCGTGCGGATCATCGACGACATCCAGGTCGCCGACGACGGCAGCGTGAAGCTGGGGCGGCTCGCGTCCTACGTCCGGGACAAGCGGATCCCGCTGGAGCTGTGCCCGACCTCCAACCTCCAGACGGGCGCCGCGGCCTCGTACGAGGAACACCCGATCGGGCTGCTGCGCCGGCTGCATTTCCGCGCGACGGTGAACACCGACAACCGGCTGATGAGCGGCACGAACATGAGCACCGAGTTCGAGCGGCTGGTGGAGACCTTCCAGTACTCGCTCGACGACATGCAGTGGTTCACCGTCAATGCGATGAAGTCCGCGTTCATTCCTTTCGATGAACGTCTGGCGATGATCAATGACGTGATCAAGCCCGGCTACGCCGAACTCAAGTCCGAGTGGCTGTTCCTCGACACGGCCGTCGTACCGGCCGCGACCAGGGAATCCGGCAACGGCGCCGGCTGAGGAAGCCGCGGGCTGCGGTTCACGGAGAGATACGGAAGGGCGGCCGGGTCGAACATGACTCCGGCCGCCCGGGCGTTTGCGGACGCCGCTGTTCCGTGGCTACGTTGCGGAATGCCGCGTTCACGGACAGTGCGCATTCCATGTGCTCGCCAGAGTCCGCCCGCGGTGCCGCTCAAGCTCCCCATCATGAGGATGTATGTCGATGAAGCAGGGAACTGCCAGGATTCTCGGGGCCGCCGTGCTCGGCGCCGGCTTCGCCGTAGCCGCCGCCGGTACCGCCTCGGCCGCGTCGCTCGTTCCGCCGGTGCCGGCCGCCGGTGACGCTATGCCCCAGGGTGCCCCGGAGGCCCCCGGCGCCGGCCAGAACCCACTCGGTTCAATTACCGACGCCGTTCAGAAGCCGGGCCCGGGCGGCCAGCAGAACCCGCTCGCCGGGCTGCTCGGCGGCCTGCCGATCGGCGGTGCGCTCGGCTGACCTCGTGGTCTCGTACGAGACGTTGCCGACGGGGTGCGCATTCATCCGGATGCGCACCCCTGCGGCTGTCACGGTCCGGGACACGGCCGGCGGGACCGGCCCGCTGAGACGGGCCTGTCCGGACCGGCCCGCTCGGCCCCGCCCGCAGGGCCGGTCGCCGGCCCCGCTTGCAGGCCTGCTCGCGCCGGGCCGACGCCCGGGTCACCAGGCTTCGCGCGCGCTCTTCTCGGAGGGCAGCAGCAGCCACAGCACGAGATACAGCACGAACTGCGGGCCGGGCAGCAGGCACGAGGTCACGAATATCACTCGCATCGTGGTCGCGGAGGTGCCGAAGCGCCGTGCCAGCGCTGCGCACACCCCGCCGATCATGCGGCCGTCGCGGGGGCGGACCAGGGCACTCATGAGGGGCTCCTTCGTGAACCGTCGAGTTTTTGTGTGTTGGTTCCAACCGTAGGCCCATGAAGCGGGGCAAAGCATCCGGCTACGGGACGACCCCGACCCTGGGAATCGTCGGGGTCACTCCCTGAGACACGTCCTCCCGCAGCCTTCCCCGGCGGGTCGGCCGCGCCGGCGGAGCCGCCTCCGGCCGCCGGTCGTGGCGGCGCAGCCACGCCCGCAGCGCCGGAACCAGGGTCAGATGGGCCAGCGCGATCCCCACTACGTGCAGCATCAGCGAGTCCACGTCGAGGGGCCGGCCGGACACGTTGGTCTGCAGCAGCGCGAGGCCGAGCGAGACCATGACGCCCGCGAAGGCCGTACGGGTCAGCGAGCCCGGCAGCGATCCGTGCAGCCGTCCCGTCGCCCACGGCAGCAGTACGCCGAGCGGCGCGAGCAGCAGCACGGCGCCGCCGAGGTGCTGGAAGGCGGGCCAGGCACCGAGCGCCAGTTCGGAACGGATCGTCGCCAGCGGCCGGAGGTGTGCGGCGGTCTCCCAGGGCAGTGCGGGCGGGCGCAGCGCGGTCCATCCCACGTACAGCAGGTGAGCGACCAGGAGCACGAGTCCTGTCGCGCGGAAGCGGAAGGCGGCACCGGGGCCGCAACCATGACGCTGCACGCGAGCAGAGACGCGACGGGTGGGCCGTCCGGTTCCGGCCATGGTCGGCATCGGCTGCTGTTATGCCGGTCACAGTGCGGGCGGCGGTCGCCGGCGGCCCTCTCGGCGCGTCCCCTTACCTCTGGCGGACCCGTCGCGCCCATTGCCCCCGGCTGGCCCGGCGAACCCGGCGGACCCGGGCGGAGCCGCCCGACCCGGCACCTCCGACACCCCGGGCGGCCGGCCGATGATCACTCGAGGCCGACGCCCGGCGACTGCACCGCCTCCGGCTGGGCGCGCAGCCCCGGCGTGCACCGGAAGCTCCTCGGCGGCTCGTCGCCGGGCCCGCCCAGGAGGACCGAGCCGCTCCCGCCGACCGCGGGCGTGCCGGCGTACGTGCACACCAGTTGTGCGAGCCCGTACGGCGGCACCTCGCCCGGTTCCCGGCTCAGCCGGAGCGCGTGCTCGGGGTCGCCCGCCCGCCTCCCGCCGACCTCCAGTCCGTCCGGCACCTCGGTGGAGAATCCGCCCGCGGTCTCCGGTCCCGACGGCTGCGCCCGGAGCTCCGCGAGCAGGGTCCGGGCGATCCGCAGCCGGTCATCCTCCAGCCGGCTGTCCGGATACCGCACGCCCCGCCCGACGGGCACGATCTGGGTGCTGCACACCAGGTAGACGTCTGCCGCCACCTCTTGGGGGGAGTCGGGCGGCGGCGTACGGTCGCCGGGCACCTGGCAGCTCACCCGGGACGGCGCGGGCCCCGCGTCCACCGGCACCGAGGTGCCCCGGATGCCGCAGCCCGCGCTGCCCAGCAGCGCGGCGGCCGAGAGCGCGACGGTCAG
>DOWQ01000470.1 GCA_003519485.1 Streptomyces sp.
GGGCCGGGGGCCTCGGCGCGCGGGCTGTCGCGTACCGCGCGAGCGGCCCCCGCTCCCCCTGCGGGGGCGAGGGCCGTGCGGTACGGCGGCGTGGTGGCCGGCGCCCGGGCGTCTCCGGAGTCACCCGGAGCCGGTGCGCGGGAGGGTCAGCCGGATACGCGTGCGACGAGNNGCGTCGCCGATCTCACCGGTGGAGCGGGCGCCGGTGCGGGCCGAGAGGTCCTCGGCGACGGCCGTCTCGATCCGGGCGGCCTCGGCCTCGTGCCCGAGGTGCCGCAGCAGCAGCGCCACCGAGAGGACCGTGGCCGTCGGGTCGGCCTTGCCCTGGCCGGCGATGTCGGGCGCGGAGCCGTGCACCGGCTCGAACATCGACGGGTACACACCGGTCGGGTTGATGTTGCCGGACGCCGCGAGGCCGATGCCGCCGGAGACGGCGGCCGCGAGGTCGGTCAGGATGTCGCCGAAGAGGTTGTCCGTGACGATCACGTCGAACCGCTCGGGCTGGGTGACGAAGAAGATCGTCGCCGCGTCGACGTGCAGGTAGTCGGTGCTGACCTCGGGGTACTCCGTGCCGACGGCGTCGAAGATCCGCTTCCACAGATGGCCGGCGTGCACCAGCACGTTGTTCTTGTGGACGAGGGTGAGCTTCTTGCGCGGCCGGGCGTCGGCCCGCTCGAAGGCGTCCCGGACGACCCGCTCGACGCCGTACGCGGTGTTGAGGCTGACCTCGGTGGCCACTTCGGCGGGCGTGCCGGTGCGCAGGCTGCCGCCGTTGCCGACGTACGGGCCCTCGGTGCCCTCGCGGACCACGACGAAGTCGATGTCGGGGCTGCCCGCGAGCGGGGACCCGGTGTTCGGGAAGAGCTTCGACGGCCGGAGGTTGATGTAGTGGTCGAAGGCGAAGCGGAGCTTGAGCAGCAGCCCGCGCTCCAAAACCCCGGACGGCACGGACGGGTCGCCGATCGCGCCGAGCAGGATCGCGTCGTGCCCGGCCAGCGCCTCCAGCTCCGCGTCCGGGAGGGTCTCCCCCGTGGCGTGCCAGCGCTGAGCGCCCAGTTCGTAGTTCGTGGTCTCCAGCTTCACATCCTGCGGGAGGACGGCGGAGAGGACCTTGAGGCCCTCGGCCACGACTTCCTTGCCGATGCCATCACCGGGGATCACTGCGAGATCGATGCTGCGAGACATGCGGGCACCCTACTCCCGCGTCCCACGGGATGACACGTGATGTCCGCGATCCGGACACATTTCCCGGGGCGGACGGTGCCGGACGCTGACGGATGCCCGGGCCCCGCCGTCGACTGCGGGGCCCGGGCCGGGCCGGGTCCGGTCTCAGTGACCGGTGGCGCCGCCGTTGTCCCTGCGGTCCAGGGCCCGCTGGAGCGCCGCTGCGGCGTTCTTCCGGGCAAGGGCGTCGGCGGTACGGGAGGCGGGGTGGCGGCGGACCTTGCGCGTGGCGGTCTCGTTCATGAGGGCACGTCTCCAATGCAGAGCGAAGATACGGAAGGCTCCGGGGAGCATTCGGATCGCCGGAAGGCGGCGGGGGGCCCGGCGTGCCGCAGGGATCACCTGCACGGGGCACGGCCCTCACCCGCCGATCGCTTGGATCGAGCGAGACGTTCGGCTTCCCATAAAAGTAAGGCAGCTCAGTCGCCCTGTCTCCACAGTTACTCGGACTTCCTACTATCTGAGACGGCAGCTGCCCCGCCGCACGCACGCCGCCCCCGCCCGGAGCGTTCCGGGCGGGGGCGGTGGGCCGTACGGGGGACGGGACGCCCCGGCGGGGGCGGGACCGGCCGGACGAACCGGCTGGGTGAGCCGGCCGGTCCGGGCGGGTCAGCCCATGTGCGGGTAGCGGTAGTCGGTCTCCGGCACCAGCGTCTCCTTGATGGAGCGGGTCGAGGTCCAGCGCATCAGGTTCTGCTTGGCGCCGGCCTTGTCATTGGTGCCGGACGCCCGGCCGCCGCCGAAGGGCTGCTGGCCGACGACAGCGCCGGTCGGCTTGTCGTTGATGTAGAAGTTGCCCGCCGCGAAGCGCAGCGCGTCGCAGGCGGCCGCCGCGGCGGCGCGGTCCTGCGCGATGACGGCGCCGGTGAGGCCGTACGGCGAGGCGGACTCCATCTGCTCGAGCATCTCGTCGTACTTCTCGTCGTCGTAGACGAGGACGCCGAGGATCGGGCCGAAGTACTCGTCCCGGAAGATCTCGTTCGCCGGATCGGTCGAGGTCAGGACCGTCGGGCGGACGAAGTACCCCACGCTGTCGTCGTACGTGCCACCGGCCACGACCTCTATGGTCGGGTCGGCCTTCGCGCGGTCGATCGCCGCCTTGTTCTTCGCGAAGGCGCGCTCGTCGATGACCGCGGCCATGAAGTTCGACAGGTCGGTGACGTCGCCCATGGGCAGCGCGTCGACCTCGGCGGCCAGCTCCTCGCGCAGGCCGTTCTCCCACAGGGAGCGCGGCACGTACGCCCGCGAGGCCGCCGAGCACTTCTGGCCCTGAAACTCGAAGGCGCCGCGGGTCATCGCCGTCCGCAGCACCGCCGGGTCGGCGGACGGGTGGGCGACGATGAAGTCCTTGCCGCCGGTCTCGCCGACGAGCCGCGGGTAGGTCTTGTACTTCTCGATGTTGTTGCCGACGGTCTTCCACAGGTACTGGAAAATCTTCGTCGAGCCGGTGAAGTGGATGCCGGCGAGGTCCGGGTGGTTCAGCGCCACCTCGGAGACCTCCTTGCCGTCACCGGTCACCAGGTTGATGACGCCCTTCGGCAGCCCGGCCTCCTCCAGCAGCCGCATGAGCAGCACGGCGGCGTGGGTCTGGGTCGGGGACGGCTTCCACACGACCACATTGCCCATCAGCGCGGGCGCGGTCGGCAGGTTGCCGGCGATGGCGGAGAAGTTGAAGGGCGTGATCGCGTAGACGAAGCCCTCCAGCGGCCGGTGGTCCGTGCGGTTCCAGACGCCCCGCGCGTTGGTCACCGGCTGCTCGGCCAGGATCTGGCGCGCGAAGTGCACGTTGAAGCGCCAGAAGTCGATCAGCTCGCAGGGGCAGTCGATCTCCGCCTGCTGGGCGGTCTTCGACTGGCCGAGCATGGTGGAGGCCGCGAGGGTCTCGCGCCAGGGGCCGGCCAGCAGGTCGGCGGCCTTGAGGATGATCGCGGCACGGTCGTCGAAGGACATCGCCCGCCAGGCCGGGGCGGCGGCGAGGGCGGCGTCGACCGCGTCCTGCGCGTCCTGGCCGGTGGCGTTGCCGTAGGTGCCGAGCCGAGCCGCGCGGTTGTGCGGCTGTACGACGTCGAAGCGCTCGCCGCCGCCCATCCGCCGCTCGCCGCCGATGGTCATCGGCAGGTCGACAGGGTTGTCCGCCAGCTCCTTGAGCTTGGTCTCCAGCCGCTGCCGCTCGGGGGTACCGGGTGCGTAGGTGTGCACCGGCTCGTTGACCGGCGCGGGGACCTGGGTCACAGCGTCCATGAGGACCGTTCTCCTTCGATCAGGTGGTGTGGTGCGGTGTTCCGGGTGTCTCGGTTGTCTCCGGAGGTCCGGCGCCCGGGGGCTCCGGAGCCGTCCGGGAGGAGGTCTCCGCGGCAGCCGGCCGGGCGGCGCCCGGTCAGTCCCGGGTGGCCAGCGAGCGGAGGAAGAAGGTGAGGTTGGCCGGGCGCTCGGCGAGCCGCCGCATGAAGTAGCCGTACCAGTCCGTCCCGTACGGCACGTACACGCGCATCCGGTGGCCCTCGGCGACCAGCCGGTCCTGCTCCGCGTCGCGGATGCCGTACAGCATCTGGAACTCGTACTCGTCGAGCTTGCGCCCGCTGCGGCGGGCCAGCTCCTGGCCGATGACCACCATGCGGGGGTCGTGCGAGCCGATCATGGGATAGCCGGAACCGGCCATCAGTGTTCTGAGACAGCGGACGTAGGCCTTGTCGACCTCGCGCTTGTTCTGGAAGGCCACGCTCGCCGGCTCGTTGTACGCGCCCTTCACCAGGCGCACCCTGGAGCCTTCCCCGGCCAGGTCACGGCAGTCGTCCTCGGTGCGGAAGAGATACGACTGGAGTACGGCGCCGGTCTGCGGAAAACGCTTCCGCAGATCGCGGAGGATCGCCAGGGTGGAGTCGGTCGTCGTGTGGTCCTCCATGTCGAGGGTGACCGTGGTGCCCGCCTCGGCCGCCGCCTCGACCACCGGCGTGACGTTCGCCAGTGCGAGGTCGTGGCCGCCGGGGAGCGCCTGGCCGAAGGCCGAGAGCTTCACCGACATCTCGGCGCGCACGCCCAGCCCCTGCCGGGCCAGCGCCTCGCTCAGCGCGAGGTACGCGTCCCGGTTGCGGAGCGCCTCGGTCGGATCGGTGATGCCCTCGCCGAGGTGGTCCAGGGTCACCTCCAGGCCGCGCCCGGTGAGCGCGTCCACCGTCGCGACGGCGTCGTCCAGCCGCTCGCCGGCGATGTACCGGTCGACCACCGTACGGGTGACCGGCGCGGCCGAGACGATACGGCGGATGCTGTCGCTGCGCGCGGCGGCGAGGAGCACGGGACCCAGCACGGGGCACCTCCACAGGAGATCGGGCAGCCGAACGGACGGGCCGGGAACGGCGGGAAGAACCTCCGTGAAACCTAAGGATCGCGCGCGCCGCCCGCCATCGACAGCTGTCACGCCCGCGTGGCCGGTATCTCAGACATTTGTATGAGAATGGGGAGCCGGCCCGGGAGACGCGGGCCGGGCAGGACGCGGCCGGGCAGGGCGCGAACCGGGAAGGACGGCGGAATGCGCGGCGACTACCAGCAGCTGGTCGACGAGATCTCGGCGGTGCTGGCTGCGCCCGCGACGCTGGAGGACCGCGATTTCGGGCTGATCGCCTTCGGGGCGCACGACGAGGGGGTCGGCATGGGCGGGATGGAGCTCGACCCGGTGCGCACCCGTTCGATTCTGCACCGCCGGTCGACCGCCGCCGTACGGGCCTGGTTCGAGGCGTTCGGCATCACCCGCGCGGCCGGTCCGGTCCGCATTCCGCCGGACCCGGCGGCCGGGGTGCTGATCGGCCGGATCTGTCTGCCGGTCCGCCACCGGGGTGTCGTCTACGGCTATGTGTGGCTCCTCGACGACGGCCATCTGGCGGGCCGGGAGACCGGCGACGCCCGCGGCGGCCCGCCGGACCCGCTGCTGGCCCAGGCGATGGCGACCGCGGCCCGGATCGGGGCGCTCCTCGCGGCGGAGGTCCAGGCCGGGGCCCAGGTCGGCGAGCTGCTGCGGGAGCTGCTGACCGGGACCGCCGACGGCCGGGAGGCCGAGCGCTCGGAGTTGCGAGACCGGCTGGGCACGGCGGCGGACGGGCGGCTCGCGGTGGCCGCGATCGTCCCCTGGGCGCTGGAGACCGCCGGCGGCGAGGGCGGGAGCCCGGAACCGGGGCTGTCCGGGGTGCCGGGCGCCGCCGCCGTCTGTGCCGTACCGGGGCAGGGCCTGGCGGTGCTCGTACGGCTGCGGCTGCCGTCCTCCCTCGACCCGGCCCC
>DOWQ01000700.1 GCA_003519485.1 Streptomyces sp.
CTTCCACCTGCACTTCACCCCCACCTCGGCTTCCTGGCTCAACCTCGTCGAGCGCTGGTTCGCCGAGCTGACCTCCCGCAAACTTCGCCGCTCGGCCCACCGCAGCGTCGTCGAACTCGAACGGGACATCCGCGGCTGGATCAACGAGTGGAACAAGAACCCCAAGCCGTTCATCTGGACGAAGACCGCCGACGACATCCTCGATACCCTCGCCGCATACTGCACACGAATTAACGACTCAGGACACTAGCGAGTTCCGCCCACATCAGCAGCGCCATCACGCCGGCGATCAGGAAGAACACGAACGAGGTGATGATGTAGAGGCTGCCGATCGTCTTGTGATCCGTCGTCGTCAGCCACTTCACCACAACCCTCCCCGCCCTGCGCCGCAACACGGGCCGGGCCCCGGCGGGCCCGGTGATGACAGGAGCTGGCATGGCAACACCTCGAAGTCGACGGAGGATCCCCTCTGCGCCGACCACGCTAGCAATACGCCCAGGGGTATCCAAGAGGGCGCGCTGAGGACCGGAGGCGCCTGCCGCGTGCGCGCCGCGGCGCCCTCGGGGGCCGGACGGCCCCGCGCCCGTACGACGGTGACTGCGTCGTACGGGCGCGGGGCAGGCGGCCAGGGCGGTCAGGCCAGTGCGAGGAAGAGCCGTTCCAGTTCGTGTTCGCTCATGGGCGGCGCGCCGTCCTGCCGCCCGGCGAGGCACTGGCTCATACCGCTGGCCACGATCTTGAAGCCGGCCCGGTCGAGGGCACGGGAGACGGCGGCGAGCTGGGTGACGACGTCCTTGCAGTCGCGGCCGGCCTCGATCATGGCGATGACGCCCGCGAGCTGGCCCTGCGCCCGTCGCAGCCGGTTGAGGACCGCGGTCATCGCTTCTTCTTCCATCTTCACCGGGCTCCTCCTTCGTGCCGGCTCGTGCGAACAGGATACCCCTCGGGGTATCGGGTTCAGTTGTGTGCGCTCGGCTCCCGGGAGCCTACCTGGGGCACGGCGAAAGGCGGCCGTGGCCTGCGCGCCCGTACGACTCCCCACGCCACGGCCGCCACCGCGGCGAGACCGAGACCGGTCCAGGTCAGCGGGCTGGCCCAGACGGCGTGGGGCAGTTGCTGGGTGAGGACGAAGACGCCCATGACGACGACGAACCAGCCGAACGCCTTGCGCAGGGTGTCCTGGGGGATACGGCCGGCGAAGCGGCTGCCGATCAGGCTGCCGACGACGGCCGCGGCGGTCACCATCAGGGCCAGGTTCCAGTCGATCGAGACGCCCGAGAGGTGGCCGGCCAGGCCGGAGAACGACTTCATGGCGATGACCAGGAGCGAGGTGCCGACGGCGACGCTCATCGGCAGGCCGCCGAGCAGGGCGAGGGCGGGCACGACGAGGAATCCGCCGCCGGAGCCGACCAGGCCGGTGACCGCGCCGACCACGAGACCTTCCATTACCACGTGCTTCACGGGCAGTTCGGTGTGGGCCGGTTTGACCGCCTTGGGCTTGCGGGACTTGCGGAGCATGGCGGCGGCGGTGGCGAGCATCATCANNGACCGCGCCGAAGATCAGTCCGGTGCGCCAGCGCACCCGGCCCGCGCGGGCGTGCGGGATGAGCCCGACCGCGCTGGTGACACCGACGACGAACAGGGAGGTGGCGATGGCCTCCTTGCTGTCCATGCCCGCGAGGTAGACCAGGATCGGCACGGTCAGGATGGAGCCGCCGCCGCCCAGGATGCCCAGGCTGACCCCGATCACGACCGATGCCGCGAGGACGAGGGTGATCACGAGCGGTCCCGCAGGGAGGCGATGACGGTGCGGATGTCGGTGCGCGGGCCGCGGTTGTAGGGCAGCTTGGCCAGCATCATGCCCATGGCGCAGGTGTTGCTGAGCGCGGCGAAGGTCAACCCGGCGCCGATCGCGGTGCCGATCAGGTGCGCCCCGGGCACGAACACGCCCACGACACCGGTGACCAGGACGATCGATCCGGCGATCAGGCGGACCTGGCGCTCCAGCTCCCAGCGGGCCTCGCCGCGGTTGACAGAAGCACCCGCGGCCTCCCAGGCCATCATGCCGCCGTCCAGGACGCGCAGGTTCGGCAGACCGGCCTCCGCGAGGGCCTGCTCGGCCTGGGCGGCGCGGGCGCCGGAGCGGCAGACGAGGACGACGTCCTCGTCGAGGTGGGCCAGAAGCTCGGCGCGGTGCTCGCGCAGGGTGTCCAGCGGCACGTTGTAGGCGCCGGGTATGTGCGAGGTGCGGAACTCGCCGGGGGTGCGCACGTCCAGCAGGCGCGGGGCGCGCCCGTCCTTGATCAGGTGCTGGAGGGTGGTGGAGGTGAGGCCGGCGGTGCGGGAGGCGTCGGTCGTCATGAGAACTCCGTCGTGGTGAGGTGACCCCGCACAGGAATACGGGGGAGGGGTATATATCGGGGCGGGGGGCCGGCGCGCCCGCGCGGGGCCCGTCAGGGCGTGAGAGGCCCCGGTGTGGGCGCGCCGACGGCTTGCGTCAGCCGGTCAGACGGCGGCGGGAGTGTTCAGCAGGGCCCAGGCGGCGTAGCCGCCGAGGATGTCGGAGACGTCGGTGAAGCCGCGGTGGCGCAGCAGGCTGGCGGCGATGGAGGAGCGGTGTCCGCCCGCGCAGTGCAGGACCAGCGGCGTCTCGCGCGGAATCTCGTCCAGGCGGCTCGGCAGTTCGCCGAGCGCGATGTGCAGGGCGCCGTCGATGAAGCCGTGCTCGCCGCGCTCGCCGCAGTTGCGGACGTCGATGACGACGGGCGGGTTGTCGCTCTCCAGGGCGCTGCGGACCTGGGCGGCGGTGAGGCGGCTGGCCGGGGTGACCTCGTCGGCCAGCGCGGTCAGGGCGTCGTCGGGGGAGCGCAGGTATCCGGTCACGCGGTCGAAGCCGATCCGGGCAAGGCGGGTGACGATCTCCTCCTCGCGGTTCTGCGGGGCGAGGACGAGGAGGTCGGCGCCGGTGGGCAGGACGGTGCCGGCCTGCTCGGCGAACCGGCCGTCGGCCGGCACGTTGACCGCGCCGCGCAGGTGCCCGGCGGCGAACTCCTGGGGGTCGCGGGCGTCGACGACCACGGCACCGGAGGCGCGCAGGCCGGTGAAGTCCTCAGGTGTCAGCGGCCTCGGCGCGGCGGCCGGGTCGTACAGCGGGTGCTCGCTGCGGTTGAGCTCGGCGTCGTAGGCGAAGTAGCCGGGGGCGGCGGACTGGCCGACGGTCACGATCGCCACGAACTCGTCCTGGGACATGGGCGCGCAGGCGTAGTTGGTGGCGCGCTGCTCGCCGATGGTGGACTGCTTCTCGGTGGAGAGGTTCTTGCCGCAGGCGGACCCGGCGCCATGCGCGGGGAAGACCCGCACCTCGTCCGGCAGGCCCATCAGCTTGTTCTGCACGCTGTCGTACAGCATGGCGCCGAGCTCGTCGGCGGTCACGCCGACGGACGCGAGCAGGTCGGGGCGGCCCACGTCGCCGATGAACAGCGCGTCGCCGGTCAGCACGCCGTACGGGACGGTGTCCTCGCCGTGCTCGTACACGAGCACGCTGATCGACTCCGGGGTGTGGCCGGGCGTCTCCATGATCTCCAGGGTCACATCGCCCAGGCTGATCGTCTCGCCGTCCGCGAGGTGACGGATGGGGTACTCCGTCTCGGCGCGGCGGCCGTAGCCGATCCAGGCGCCGGTCTCCTTGGCCATCTCCAGGTGGCCGGCCACGAAGTCGGCGTGAAAGTGCGTGTTGATGACAGCGACCACTTGGAACCCGCGCGCCTCGGCGTCGGCCAGGTACTCGGATATGTCCCGGCGCGGGTCCACGACCACCGCCTTGCCCGTGGACTCGTCGGCGATCATGTACGACGCCTGGGAGAGGCAGTCGAGGTAGTACTGGGCGAAGAACATCGAAGAGCCTCCATGACGAATGGCGTGGATACCAGAGGGGGTATCCGTGAGGTCAAAAGGTGGCCCGCTCCCCGAAGGGGCGGGCATGCATGCGAGGGGAAGGTCAGACCGACCCGGGGGCGGTCCCCGTCACGACCGGGCGGCCGGTTCCGGCCCAGCCCCGGGTCCCCCCGGCGACGGAAAAGGCGTCCACCCCCGCGGCGGTGAGCCGGTCCGCGGCCCACTGGCTGCGGTTGCCGCTCGCGCAGATCACGTACACCTCCCGGTCNNCGCCGGGCACGTGCCCCGCCCCGTACTCCTCCGGCTCCCGCACGTCGACGACGACGGCGCCGGCGTTCGAGGCCGCGGCGAAAGTCTCCAGGTCCACTTCACGAGCCATCGGCGCCTTCACCTCCAGATACTCCCACGGGTATGTCGTCTTCGACGGTAAAGGGCCACCGTCCCCCATGTCAAATACCCGGAGGGGTATCCGGTCCGGTCTCGCCGGCACGAATTCACGCCCGCTTGAGCGCCGCGCGGCTTCAGGGAGGCCCGCGGCCGGGCCGGTGACCCGCATGCCTCCAGGCCTGGATGCCGCCCGCCGCGAAGCAGGCGTCCACCCCCTGCGCGCACATCCGGCGGGCGGTGTCCCGGCTGCGGCGCCCGTCGGAGCGGATCACGCACACCGGCACCCCGCGCGGTGGCGCGCACCCCC
>DOWQ01000009.1:0-1481 GCA_003519485.1 Streptomyces sp.
TCCCCGCGCCCGGCGGCGGCGCCGTGGTTCAGAGGAGGGCGAGCTGCGTGGGCCCGTCCGGGGCCGGGTCGGTGTCCGGGGCAGGGGCCCGGATGCCGCGGGTCCCGCTCGCCGGTGCCTCGCTCGCGCGGGGCGGCCCGATGCCGTACTCGGCGGCGAGTTCGTGGACCTGCCGGGTGATCCGGCGCTGGTACCAGGTGGGGGCGTACGCGCCGTCCGCGTACAGCACTTCGTAGCGCCGTACGAGATGCGGGTGGTGGTGGCGGAGCCACTCCATGAACCACTCGCGCGCGCCCGGCCGCAGGTGCAGCACCAGCGGGGTGACGGAGGTCGCGCCCGCGGCGGCGATGGCCCGTACGGTGTCCCGCAGCTGCCCCGGCGAGTCGCCGAGGTAGGGGATGACCGGGGCCATCAGGACCCCGCAGGGGATGCCGTGGCCGGCCAGGACGCGGCAGACCGCCAGCCGGCGTTCGGGGGAGGGGGTGCCGGGCTCGACCGTGCGCCACAGGTCCGGGTCGGTGAAGCCGACCGAGACGGAGACGCCGACATCCGTGACCTCGGCGGCCTGCCGCAGCAGGTCGAGGTCGCGCAGGATCAGCGTGCCCTTGGTGAGGATCGAGAAGGGGTTCGCGTAGTCGCGCAGGGCCTCGATGATGCCGGGCATCAGCCGGTAGCGGCCCTCGGCCCGCTGGTAGCAGTCGACGTTGGTGCCCATCGCGATGTGCTCGCCCTGCCAGCGCCGGGAGCCGAGCTGGCGGCGCAGCAGCTCGGGGGCGTTGACCTTGACCACGATCTGCGAGTCGAAGCCGATGCTCGTGTCGAGGTCGAGATAGCTGTGCGTCTTGCGGGCGAAGCAGTAGACGCAGGCGTGGGTGCAGCCGCGGTACGGATTGACCGTCCATTCGAACGGCATCCGGGAGGCGCCCGGCACCCGGTTCACGATCGAGCGGGCCCGGACCTCGTGGAACGTGATGCCGCGGAATTCGGGGGTGTCGAACGTGCGAGTCACCACGTCCGTGCCGAAGAGGGCGGGTGGTGTCGAGGCACCGTCGCCGCTCAGACCGTCCCAGCGCATGCGCCTCACGCTCCCTTCCGGTCGTCCTTCTGTTCCGCACTGTGTCCTTGCTCCGCCACGTTAGAACAAGTATTCGAATATGGCCAGGCGTGGCCTGAATTTGGCCGGACGTGCCGCCGGTGATTGGCTGGGCGCGCGCCCGGCGGAGGGCGTGTCAACAAGCCGACTGGAGGAAGAACATGGCGCAGGTAGAGGCCACGACCGAGCGGATCGTCGCGGCGGCGCCCGAGGCGGTGTTCGACGCGCTCGCCGACTACTCCGGCACGCGGCCGAAGCTGCTCCCCGAACAGTTCGGCGAGTACGAGGTCCGCGAGGGCGGCCGGGGCTCGGGCACCCTCGTGCACTGGAGGCTCCAGGCCACCAGCAAGCGGGTCCGCGACTGCCTGCTGGACGTCACCGAGCCGAC
>DOWQ01000009.1:1575-11464 GCA_003519485.1 Streptomyces sp.
GTGGCTGGTCGTGGGCCGTACGGGCTGACTTTTCCGTGCGGTCCGGGCCGGTTATCCACAGGCCTGGCAGCGCCGTTCGGCACCGCGTACGGTTTCCGGCATGAAGATCCTGATCTCCGCGGACATGGAGGGCGCCACCGGCGTCACCTGGCCTTCCGACGTGCTCCCGGGACACGACCAGTGGGAGCGCTGCCGCCATCTGTTCACGTCCGACGTGAACGCGGCGATCGCCGGGTTCTTCGACGGCGGCGCGGACGAGGTGCTCGTCAACGAGGCGCACTGGACCATGCGGAATCTGCTGCTGGAGCGGCTCGACGACCGCGCGCAGCTGCTCACCGGCCGGCACAAGGCCCTCAGCATGGTCGAGGGCGTGCAGCACGGCGATGTCGACGGCATGGCGTTCGTCGGCTATCACACCGGCGCGGGCACCGAGGGCGTCCTGGCCCACACCTACCTCGCCAACTCCATCACGGGCGTGTGGGTGAACGGCGTCCGCGCGAGCGAGGGCCTGCTGAACGCCCATGTCGTCGCCGAGTTCGGCGTGCCGGTCGTGCTGGTCACCGGCGACGACCGCACCTGCGAGGACGCCCGCGGATACGCGCCCCGGGCCCACGGCGTCGCCGTGAAGGACTACGTCTCGCGGTACGCCGCGGTGTGCCGCACCCCGGCCCGTACGGCCGCGGACATCCGGGCGGCGGCGAAGGATGCGGTGGTCCTCGCCGTGCGGCACGCCCCGGTGCGGGAGGCCGGCCCGTTCACCGTCGAGCTGGAATTCGACGCGGAGCACCTGGTGGGCGCGGCGACGGTCGTGCCCGGAGTGGAGCGCACCGCCGAGCGCCGCGTCGCCTACGTGAGCGACACCATGTACGAGGGAATCCGCTGCTTCAAGGCGGTCACGACCGTCGTCTCGGCGGCGCTGGAGGAACACTATGGCTGACGCAGGGATTCTGAGCATGACCGACGCGGAGAGAACCGGCGCCGGGCGCACGGGGGCGGGCGGGGTCGCCACGGGCCGAGTCGCCGCGGACGGGGTGGACCGGCAGGCGCTGGACGAGGTGGTCGCCTTCACGTCCGACCTGATCCGTATCGACACCACCAACTACGGCGCCGGCGACTGCACCGAGCGGCCCGCCGCCGAGTATGTCGCCGAGCGGCTCGCCGACGCGGGCCTGGAGCCCCTGCTGCTGGAGAAGGCACCGGGGCGTACGAACGTCGTCGCCCGCATCGAGGGCAGCGACCCGAGCGCGGATGCCCTGCTCGTCCACGGCCATCTCGATGTCGTGCCCGCCGAGCCGGCCGACTGGGCCGTGCACCCCTTCTCGGGAGAGATCCGGGACGGCGTGGTGTGGGGCCGCGGCGCGATCGACATGAAGAACGCCGACGCGATGACCCTCGCGCTCGTACGCTCCTGGGCGCGTGCCGGGGTCCGTCCGCGCCGGGACATCGTGCTGGCCTTCACCGCCGACGAGGAGGACAGCGCGGAGTACGGCTCCGGCTTCCTCGCGGAGCGGCACCCCGAGCTGTTCGAGGGCTGCACCGAGGGCATCAGCGAGTCCGGCGCCTTCACCTTCCACGCCGGCAACGGCCTGCGGCTCTACCCCATCGCGGCAGGGGAGCGCGGCACCGGCTGGCTCAAGCTCACCGCGCACGGCAAGGCCGGCCACGGATCCAAGGTCAACCGGGCCAACGCCGTCACCCGGCTGGCCGCCACCGTCACTCGCATCGGCGAGCACGACTGGCCCGTGCGGCTCACCCCCACCGTGCGGGCCGCGCTCACCGAGCTGGCCGCACTCCACGGCACCGAAGCGGACTTCGACGCCCCGGACTTCGACGTGGACGCGCTGCTCACCGAGCTCGGGCACGCCGCCGCGCTGGTCGCGCCGACCGTCCGCAACAGCACCAACCCGAGCATGCTCGACGCCGGCTACAAGATCAATGTCATCCCGGGCAGCGCCACCGCCTTCGTGGACGGCCGGATGCTGCCCGGCACCGAGCGGGAGTTCGAGGAGACCCTGGACCGGCTCACCGGGCCCGATGTGGACTGGGAGTTCCACCACCGGGAAGTCCCGCTCCAGGCCCCGGTCGACTCCCCGACCTTCGCGGCGATGCGCGAGGCCATCGAGCTGTTCGACCCGGACGGCACGGCCGTGCCTTATTGCATGTCGGGCGGCACGGATGCCAAGCAGTTCTCCCGGCTGGGCATCACCGGCTACGGCTTCTCGCCGCTGAAGTTGCCGGAGGGCTTCGACTACCAGGCGCTCTTCCACGGCGTCGACGAGCGCGTTCCGGTCGAGGCACTGCACTTCGGCGTCCGGGTTCTGGATCACTTCCTTCGGCGGAGCGGGGGTTGAGCGAGCGGACGGATGGCGAGGACCAGGGGAGAGGAGAGGGCGTGGGGCGAGGAGCCGGCGAGGCGTGAACTGAGTGAGCGCTCTGGCCGGCTGACGGTCGTCGTTGACGGGGCGTTGGACCGACGTGCGGCTCTTGACGGCGGGTGAAGGGACGTGCGGCTGACGGCACGTCGGCCGGCGGCTTGCGGGGGCGTGGCTCGAGGGGCTCGGGCGGGCACGCCGAGGCGCCCGGCCGAGCGGCACCGGAGGGTGCAGGCAGCTCGGACCGGCCGAGCCGCACCGCCGGACCCGGGCACGGAGAGTTCTACAGGAGGCGTTCGGAACATGGTGGCCAAGACCCCGTACGGCGTATGGCAGTCACCGATCGGGGCGGCGCTCGCGGCGTCGCACGACGGATATCCGGAGTACGTGGGCGCCATCGGTGACGACGTCTGGTGGACCGCGCCGCGCCCCGAGGAGGGCGGCCGCCGGGCCCTCGTCCGGCGGCGTGCCGACGGCTCCGAGGAATCCGTCCTGCCCGCTCCGTGGAATGTCTGCAGCCGCGTCATCGAGTACGGTGGCCTGCCCTGGGCCGGTGCGTCCCGCTCGGAGCACGGCCCGCTGATCGTCTTCGTCCACTTCGCCGACCAGCGGCTCTACGCCTACGAGCCCGAGGCGCCCGGCGCCCCCGGGCCCCGGCCGCTCACCCCCGTCTCCGAGGTCGGCGGCGGGCTGCGCTGGGCCGACCCCCAGCTGCTGCCCGGGCGCGGCGAAGTGTGGTGCGCTCTCGAGGAGTTCACCGGCGAGGGCCCCACCGACGTGCGGCGGGTGATCGCCGCCGTACCGCTGGACGGCTCCGCCGCCGGTGACCGCGCGGCCGTACGCGAACTCACCGACGGCCGGCACCGGTTCGTCACCGGACCCAAGCTCTCGCCGGACGGCGCCCGGGCCGCCTGGATCGCCTGGGACCACCCGAACATGCCGTGGGACGGCACCGAGCTGCGGGTCGCCGAGGTGACGGCCGACGGGGCACTGGCTCGGGCGCGGACCGTGCTGGGTGGTCCGGCCGAGTCCGTCGCGCAGGCCGAATGGACGCCCGACGGCTCGCTGCTCGCCGCCTCCGACCGCAGCGGCTGGTGGAACCTCTACCGGGTCGCTCATGACGGCGACACCGCGGCACCGGCCGCTGATACCACGACATCGGCCGGCGACACCGCGGCGCCGCTGGCCGGTGCGGCCACCGCGACCGCGCTCCTGCCCCGGGAGGAGGAGTTCGCCGGGCCGTTGTGGAAGCTCGGCCGCCGCTGGTTCGCTCCGCTGCCCACCGGGCTCGTCGCCGTGCTCCACGGCCGGGGCACCACCACCCTCGGCATCCTCGACCCGGAGACCGGCGACCTCTGCGACGCCCCCGGCCCGTGGAGCGAGTGGACCCCGACACTCGCCGTGCAGGACACCCGTGTGTTCGGCGTGGCCGCCGGCCCGCGCAGCGCCTTCGAGGTCGTGGAGCTGGACACGGCGACCGGGCACACCCGGGTGATCGGCGCGGAGCACCGCGATCCGGTCGACCCGGCCTACTACCCCGAACCGCAGCTCCGTACCGTCACCGGGCCCGGGGGCAGGGAGGTCCACGCGCACATCTATCCGCCGTACAGCCCCGACCACACGCCGCCCGGCGATGAACTCCCGCCGTACGTCGTGTGGGCGCACGGCGGTCCCACGTCATACGCGCCACTGGTGCTGGACCTGGAGATCGCCTATTTCACCTCCCGCGGCTTCGGCGTCGCGGAGGTGAACTACGGCGGCTCCACCGGGTACGGCCGCGAGTACCGCGACCGGCTGCGCGGCCAGTGGGGCGTCGTGGACGTCGAGGACTGCGCCGCCGTGGCCGAGGCCCTGGCCACCGAGGGCACCGCCGACCGGAACCGGCTCGCCATCCGCGGCGGCAGCGCGGGCGGCTGGACAGCCGCCTCTTCCCTCACCACCACCGGTCTGTACGCCTGCGGCACGATCCTCTATCCGGTCCTCGACCTGGAGGGCTGGGTCCGGGGCGGCACGCATGACTTCGAATCGCAGTATCTCGAGAGTCTGATCGGCCCGTTCGCCGAGCATCCGGGCCGCTACCGTGACCGCTCGCCGCTCCGCCGGGCCGGTCACGTCACGGCTCCCTTCCTCCTTCTTCAGGGACTCGACGACGTGATCTGCCCGCCCGAGCAGTGCGACCGCTTCCTCGAGGCGGTCGCCGGCCGGGGCGTCCGCCATGCCTACCTGGCCTTCGAGGGCGAGGGCCACGGCTTCCGCCGCGCCGAGACCGTGATCCGGGCCCTGGAGGCCGAGCTCTCCCTCTACGCCCAGGCCTTCGGCATCCCGGTTCCCGGCGTCCCCGAGCTCCGACTCGTCGAGTGAGCGACCGGCCCGCGCGCCGACCACGCCCCGGCCCCGTTCCTTGCCTCGTTCCCGGCCTTGCCCCCGCATCGGTGCGGACGGACGCCGAGTGGCCGCCAGGACGTGTGCCGTCCTGGCGGCCACTCACCGCTCCGTGTGCCGTACGCACCCCCGGTTCGGCAGCTTCGCGGCTGCCCTACCGACCAGGCGGGACGATCTTGTACGTGTGGTCACCCGGCACGATCGGCAGGGTCACCCCGCGCGGACCGGACTCCGCCTCGATGGGCTTCCCGTCCCGGAGCACCCGAGTACCGTCACGGAAGCGGCCCGCCAGCAGAACCTCACCGGCACTGTCGGCCTCGGCCCTGACCGTGAGCACCGCACGCGGATTCAGCCGCGCCCGGCTCAGGGCGATGTCGACCGACCTGACGTCGGTGAGCTCGAGATCGAGCCGGTTCGCCACGGGAATCGACGGATGCGGTCCCCAGGTCCGGTTGACCTCGGTGTAGGGCAGCGGCTCCGTACCGCTGCCGAGGCCGCGCGTGCTGGGCGCGTCGCCGCGTCCGAAGCCGTGGCTGAAGGCGTCCACCAGTCCCTTGACCGGGGCCGGCTCCGCCACGGCGGCCCCGTCGTCCGGCGCGGTGCCGTCGTCCGGCTGGGTGCCGGCCGGCCTGATCTCCGAGACCCAGTACGCGTGGTCGTGCACCAGCCCGAGCTCGCGGTCGTCACTGGCGGGCACGTAGGCGAACGACACGTGATGCGGGTTGCGGTCGACCCGCGCCTCACCGAGGAATTCCGTCGCCATCGGGATGTCGTAGCTCAGGGCGGCCAGCGTGAAGTGATCGGCCGGCTGGTACACGACATAGCGGAAGCGGTGGCCGAGCTGGTCGAAACCGCGGACACCGGCCTCCGGCGCCCCCAGATTCTGTGCCCGGGTCCGGCCAGCGGCACCAGTTGGTCCTCGCCCGCGACGACGTTGAGGTACGGCACGTTGCGGGCGTTCTCCAGCCACAGGTTCGTCAGCGTCTCGATACCGCCCGTCGGCGCCGCCGGGGGCACCCACACGCCGTCGCCGGGCGGGCCGACGACCGAGAAGGCCTTGCCGAACAGGTCGGGATACAGCGTGCCAAGCCGGTACGTGCCGTAGCCGCCCATGGAGTAGCCGCTGATCGCCACCCGGTCGGGGTCCAGGGTGAAGTGACGGCCGAGGTCGTTCCACATTTCGAACACGTCGTACTCGGCCTCGTGCTGGTACCAGCCGTCCGGGCCGCGCCCCATCGGCGTGGCGACCAGATTGTCGCGGGCCTCGCCGATCTGCTGGACCCCGGTGCTCCCGTTGTACTGCCAGTTGCGCTGGCCCAGCGAGTGCAGGGCCAGGGTCAGCCCGGCCGGCTCGCCGGGCTCGTAACCGGTGGGGACGTAGAGGCTGTAGGGCTGCAACTGGCCCCGGTAGAGGGGGAACGTGCCGTCCGGGTCACGGCCCTCGCCCAGGTCGAGCCTGCTGGGAAAGATGCGCATCGTGGTGCCGTGGTCCGGCACGGAGGAGCGCCGCTCACCGGACCGCAGCGCGTCGAAGTCGATCAGGTGGGCGAAGCGCGTCGGGGCGTGGTCCGCCAGCGCCGCGGACTGGGCGGAATCCGGCGGTACATTCTTCCCCAGCACCGGCTCGTCGTACCGGAACGCCAGGTTGAAGATGCCCGAAGGGTTCAGATCACGCGGGCCGGCCCCACCGGCGCTGTCCCGGTCGGCTGCGGCCCCGGGCCGCAGCCACCCTCCGGTGGCGGCGTCGTACAGCCCGGTCGCGACGGTGGCCTGCCAGCTGCCCTTGGGGTCGCTGACGGTACGGGGGACCGTGACGGACAGCTGGGCGGCCGCCAGATCCGTGTCCACCCGCAACGGCGTGGTGCTCGCCGTGCCGTCCTCGGTGAAGGACACGTGCTCGGCACCCGTGCCCCAGGTCGTGATCAGCTCGTCGGTGCCGGGGAAGGGGGCCCCGGGGTCGCGGGGCAGCTCGCTCGCGCCGGTCGCGGCATCGCCATCGGTGTCGAACGCGATGGCGGTGATGGTGGAGTCGCGCTTCAGCAGCGTGTTGAGCGTGATGCGGTAGGTCACCCGGTCGCTGTCGTGGGCGATGCGGAACTCCACCAGATCGGCCGCGTTCCCGCCGTAGCGGTCGTCGTCGGCCGGGTAGGTGACGTTCCCGGCACACGCCGACTGCGAGTCCTGGCCCGCTCCGTCCGTGTCCGACCCGCAGTCGTCGTAGAGGTAGTCCTGGTAGAGGTACTCGCCGTCGGCGTAGGCCTCGTTGCCGGACACCAGCAGCGGCGCCGCGTCGAAACGCCGGTCGCGGTTCTGCAGCTGCGGTGCCGTCGGCGGAGGCGCGTACAGCACGTCCGGACCGGGCCGTGCTCCGGCCCCGACCGACGACGGCGAGGCCGGGATCTCACCGGCTGTGGCGGGCGCTCCCACCCCGATCGATGCGGACATCGTTGCGGACAGCAAGACAGCGGCGACTCGCCTGTATCCCACGCGTGTGTCCTTTGCTCATGCGCACCCGTCACGCCGGACGTGTCCGGTCGCCGGTTCGCTCCGAAAAGACTCCTGCAAAGTGTCAGTTCAGTCACAACCCGGCATCAGCAGCGCGCAGCACAAGGGGCGTTGGGCACCGGGCATAACGCTTCAGCCCGCCGGGCTCCGTGAGTCAGGCCCTGCGGGCACCTCGTGCACGCCCCGAACGGCGATCACGGTGCCGTGCCGGGTGCCGAGCATCCCGGTGGTGTTCACCTCTGGTTGAAGGTTGGTCCACCTCGGCTGCCTAGTGTGTGCGCTCCCGACCTCGGCAGCCCCCGTGGTCCACCTCCCATGGCCGGAGGCCGTCCGTGCGTCCTGACCCCGCCGCTTCACGTTCGTTCTCCGAGCTGGCCCAGCGCCGCCTGTCCCGCAGGACGGCGCTGGCGGGCGGGCTCGCCACCGCCGCCGCGTCGTTCTTCGGGGTCGCGAACCCGCCCGAAGCGGTGGCCGCCGCCCGTACGGCAGCCACGAACGGCGGCGCCGGCACGTCACGGTTGCTCGGATTCCCGGCGATCGGGCCGAGTGTCGCCGACGGGGTCGTGCTGCCGCCCGGATACCGGTACGAGGTGCTCTTCCCCTGGGGTTACCCGATCGTGCCGTCCGGGCCCGCGTTCGCCGAGGACGCCGGTAACAGCGCGGCGGAGCAGGCCGAGCAGGCCGGTGACCACCACGACGGCATGTGGTTCTTCCCGCTCGGGGGCGGACGCTCCGGGCTGCTCTGCGTGAACCACGAGGCCACGAGCGAACAGCTGCTGCACACCGACGGCCGGGCCGCCTGGTCGCCGGAGAAGACGGCCAAGTCGCTCGCCGCGCACGGTCTGTCGGTCATCGAGGTCGAGCAGGGCCGCGACGGCCGTTGGCACCTCGTCGAGTCGGAGTTCGCCCGCCGGGTGACCATGACCACGCCCGCCGACATCACCGGTCCCGCGGCGGGACATCCGCTGCTGCGCACCGGTGCCGACCCCGAGGGCGTCCGGGTGCTGGGCACCCTCAACAACTGCGCCGGCGGACCGACCCCCTGGGACACGTATCTCACGTGCGAGGAGACGGTCAACAAGTACTTCTACTTCGGCGAGGAGCCGCCGCGGCCCGGCTCGGTCGAGGAGCGCTACGGCATCGGCTCGGAGAATCCCTACCCGTGGCACACCACCGACGCCCGATTCGACATGAGGGTGGAACCGAACGAGTACAACCGGTTCGGGTGGGTGGTGGAGGTCGACCCCTTCGACCCTTCCTCGACGCCGCGGAAGCGGACCGCTCTGGGGCGCATGGAGCACGAGAACGCCGTCACCGTGCGCGGCAGGCGCGGCGAGGCCGTCGTCTACATGGGCGACGACACGCAGTTCGACTACTTCTACAAGTTCGTCGGCGCTGAGCCGATCAACAAGGCGCGCAAGCACGGGCGCAGTCCGCTCGACGAGGGCACGCTGTACGTCGCCCGGCTGGAGGAGGACGGCTCCGGCAGCTGGCTGCCGCTGGTGCACGGCGAACCGGGCCTGACCGAGGCCGACGGGTTCGCCGACCAGGCCGAGGTGCTGATCCGTACCCGTCTCGCCGCAGACGCGGTCGGCGCCACCCCGATGGACCGCCCCGAGTGGTGCACGGTGCAGCCCGGCACCGGCGCGGTGTTCTTCACCTGCACGAACAACACGGCCAGGACCGAATCCGTGAACGCGGCCAACCCACGGCTGGAGAACCGCTTCGGGCACATCATCAAGATCGACGAGGGCGGCGACCCCGGCGCGAAGACGTTCGTCTGGGACGTCTTCCTGCTCGCGGGGGACCGGGCCAGCGGCGCCACCGTCCCCCCGGACCAGGCATTCGGTTCGCCCGACGGCCTCTGGTTCGACGCCGCGGGGCGGCTGTGGATCCAGACCGACGGCACCCAGCCGATGGTCGACGGTGCCGGGCAGAACAACCAGATGCTGGCGGCCGACACCCGCACCGGCGAAGTCCGGCGCTTCCTGGTCGGCCCGCCGCGCTGCGAGATCACCGGCATCACCTCGACGCCGGACGGCCGCTCGCTGTTCGTGAACATCCAGCACCCCGGAGACTCGGGCACGCCCGAGAATCCCCGCTCGAGCTCCAACTGGCCGGACTTCAGCGCCACCGGCCGTCCGCGGTCGGCCACGATCGTCATCACCAGGGAGGACGGCGGCGTGGTCGGCGGCTAGGAGAGGCGCCGGCCGTGCACCTGGCCGGACCTCGCGTCGCGGGCAGCTTCCTCAGGTCCGCCAGGATGGTCCGCACGGATTGCCTAGGTGGCCAGGACCGGCGCCGCCATCTCGCCCAGGGTCAGCAGCAGCCGGTCCCGCGGGTCCTGCAGGCTCCGCCCGGTCAGCTGCTCGATCTGCCGCATCCGGTAGATGACCGTGTTGCGGTGGCAGAACAGCTGCTCCGCGGCATGCGTCGGCGACCCGTGGTGGGTGATCAGCGCGCGCAGCGTCTCCAGTAGCACAGCCGCCAGGTGCGGCGGTTGGCTCAGGATCGGGCCGACGGTCCGCTCCACCAGTACGGCGGCCACCTCCGGGCTCGCGCCGAGCAGTACCTCCGGCAGCCGGTCGGTCACCGGCACCACCTCCGACGTGCCGCGCGGCACGGTGTCG